>CAKTUC010000001.1 GCA_934617135.1 uncultured Collinsella sp.
GTTTTCCAAAGTTTTCAACAGGTTTTGAAAACTTGTCGAAAGATGAGAAACATTGCGCGGTGAGCTACTATTTGTTCAAAACCTTTTGAAAGATTGCGAGCGGCATGTCTGACGACTTCTACACCATGGTCGATTCCGGTGATCCGGCACCCGACAACGAGCACATCACCGGCGTGCGCGAAAAACGCAACGAAGGTGAGCAGGTCACCGCACAAGCACCAAAGGCCATGTATGCAGCGCGCATCGCGGTCTACGATGACATGCTGTCGACACCGCGTGTCATCGTCATCGAACCGCAAGACGTCCGTACCTACTTGGAAGAGACAACCAACACCGTCTACCAGTGCATGAAAGAGCAGGGAGGGCGCATCTCGCTGATGGTTATCCGCGAGATTGTCGAAAACTTTATCCACGCGCATTTTGCAGAGCCCATCATCTCGATTCTCGACGGTGGCGATACCATCCGCTTTGCCGATCAGGGTCCGGGCATCGACGACAAAGAGCGTGCCTTCGATTTTGGCGTAACCAGCGCAAACAGCAAGATGAAACGGTATATCCGCGGTACCGGCGCCGGGTTTCCCATGGTACAGGAGTACTTGGAAAACGCCGGCGGCGCCGTCTCCATCGAGGACAACATGGGCAACGGCACCGTCGTGACGGTAAGTCTGAACCCTAAGCGCGTGCAGGAAATCGAGCGTGCTGGCGGGCGCGGGGCGGCCGTGCGACCCGAAGCAGAGCAGACGGCATATCCCCTATCCAGCACGTTTGCACAGCAGCCCGTGGCGCAGCAGATGCAGCAGCCTGGAAATTATCCCATGCAAGACCCCCAGGCACCGCTGGGCAACGCAATGCAAAACATGCCGGAGGGCATAGGTTCGGCAGATCTGGACACAGGCACCGTGCAGCAGACGGCGTCCATGCCAAACGCCCCGCAAATGGGCTATCAACCGTACCCGCAAGGGTATCCTCCCCAATATATGCCGCAGCAGGGATACGCCCAGCCGTATCCCCAACAGTATCCTCAGGGATACCAGCAGCCGTACCAACAAATGCCCCAGGCGCAGTACAAACCATGGGCCCAGCAGATGCCTCCGCAGCCTTACCAACAGTGGCCGCAAAGTTTTCAACAGCAGCCGCTGCCTATGCAGAGTTCTCAACAACCAGCAGCTCAAATGATGTATCCTAATGCGGCGAATCAATATGCACAGCCGCAGCAAAACGTATTTGTGAGCGAGCGCGGCGAAGCGGCACTGGGCTATCTGGCTCAAAACCAGGAGTGTGGCGCAACCGACCTGGCGCGGGCGTTTGGAAACTCAGCGCCCACGTGGTCGCGAACACTCAACGACTTGGCGCAGGCCGGCTTGGTAATCAAACATGGCCAGAAATACCATCTGACCGAAATAGGCAGCGCTCGCGTGCGAGCCCAAAGGTAAGGAACGGGAGAAACAGTGGACGAGGAAGCAAGCATCATCCTGGGAGATGCCATCGCCTTTTGTCAGCGCGACGGCCAAGATGCACGCCTCATCAATATGCTGGGACAATCGCGCGCCGTGAGTTTAACCGAGGACACTCTGACGATTGAGGCCCCTTCGCGCTTTGCCATCGCTCAGCTCAAAAAGCATCAGCCGACCATCGAGGCCTATCTGGAAGAGATCGCCTTTGCACCGATTGCGCTCAATATCGAGGCACCGCAAGGTGCCTCGGCAAATACGGCCCCGGACACTCACCCGGTAGCGATCGCCACCGCAGCAGCGACGCCGGTGCCCGAGGCTCGACGCGACGATGTTTCCCGTGAAACCATGGCGCCGCAGCCGACCGCTTCGTTCGCACCGGCGGTAGAGCCAGCCCCCTCGCCCATCCCGACCGCCACGCATATGCCCGTCGCACACGAGGCGACACCCGGCGAGGAATCGGGCATTGCAATCAAAAATACGTTGTCCGCCGACGATTTCCGCCGCATGATGACCCAAATGAATGGCAGGCCACCGGCAAAAAGCGCAAGTTCGTCCGCAGCGCCGGCAGCACCTTCGGCGGAGGCCCCGGCGGCAGTCGAGAAAAACGCGGACGGGGCGCCCCTCGCAGCGAATTCGAAATTCACGTTTGAAAACTTCGTCTTCGGACCGGAGAACAGTCTTGCCTACCGATCGGCGCTCAAATTCGCCATGCTTGCAGACACGCCCGGCACCTGCACGTCGCTGTTCATCTACGGCAAATCGGGCCTGGGCAAGACGCACCTGCTGCTCGCCATCAAAAATGAGCTGGCAGAGAAATCGCCCGAGATCAAGGTGAAGTACGCCAACTCGCAGGCGTATCTGGACGACTTGATGACGGAATTCGACCGCCAAAAGAAGAGCAACGCCCCCATTATGCAGGCGTACCACGGCGTCGACGTGCTTATCATCGATGACATCCAGAACATCATCGGCAAGCGCGCGAGCGTGGATTACTTCTTCCAGTTGATGGACGAATTTATCCGTAACAACAAGAAGGTCGTGATCGCCGCTGACCGCGCTCCCAAGGACCTTAATATGGACGAGCGCCTGACCAGTCGCTTTAATGCCGGCCTGCTGTGTCTGGTAGCGGAGCCCAGCTACGAGATGAAGTACAAGATCTTGCAGCGTTATTACGAGAATACGATCGCTGCCGCGCCCGAAGCGGGCAACGACTCGCTGCTGGCTGCCTACGGAGGCGACGGCGGACATCTGACCGACGCGCACTTTAAACACATGGCCGAGGTCTCGGGTACCAACATTCGCGAGCTCGAGAGCTTTTGCGAGCGTTGTGCCGGCGAAGCGGGCGATCGCGAGCGAGAGGGCGGGGAGCTCACCTTTGACGACATCGACGCCATCGCCAACCAGTACTTCGACACATCGGCCAAGAAGATCAACGTGCAAACGGTCCAGTCCGTCATCGAGGAGCAATACGGCGTAACGCACGAGGAACTCATCGGCCCCCGCCGCAACGCCAACATCGCCAAGGCGCGTCACATCGCCATCTACCTGGCGATCGAGATGTGCGAGATGACGACGACGGCCGTGGGCGCCGAATTTGGCAACCGCAACCATTCGACCGTCAGCACGAGCTATAAAAAGGTTCAGAAGATGATTCAGGAAGACCGGACCGTTACCGAGGACCTCAAGTCGCTGCGCGATAAAATTACACTGCGCTCGTAGGTAATAGACACACCTGTTGAAAACTTGTCGAAACGGCGGTCATAAGGTGTCTAAAACTCGACCCGCGGTGATGAAAAGTTTTGCGCAGGTTTTGAACGTGGAAAACACACCCGGTTGCACACAGGCTCCTGTCGATTCCCTTTTTAGGGCTGACCTGCACCTTTAGGAGTAATCAACAGTTTCGTCAGTACTATTACTATTATTAAGATATTTATATCTATAGAAAGGTATTAAAGATGAAGTTCACCGTCAGCCAGAGCTCGCTTACGCAAGCCATCGGCGTCGTTATGAAAGGCGTCGCTTCGGCATCCACCCTCCCCATTCTGTCGGGCGTGCTCGTTAAGGCGCAAGACGGCATCTTGGAATTCCAGACCTCCAACTACACCATCTCGATTCGTCACCGCATTGCGGCTCATGTCGAAGAAGAGGGCGAGATGGTGATTCCTTGCAAGATGCTCTCCAACATCACCAAGACCCTTCCCGATGCCCCGGTCACCTTTGAGTTGTCCGAGCGTCAGGTATTGATTGGCTGCGAGAAGAGCTCTTTCCGCCTCAACACGCTCGATGCCAACGACTTCCCCGAGTTCCCGGCCTACGCCATCGAGAGTGCCGTCGAGCTGCCGACCGACATCCTGTCCGAAATGGTAAGCCGCGTGTGGCGCGTCACCTCGACCGACAAGGCCCGCCCCATCCTGGGCGGCGTGCATATGAAGGTCGAGAACAACACCGTGCGCCTGGTGGCGACCGACTCCTTCCGTCTGGCCGTATGCGATACGCAGGTCGAGACCTCGACCCTCGAGGGTTCCTTTGAGCTCAATGTTCCCGCCGACGCTTTTAACGACGCGCTGAGCATCATGGCGAGCCAGGCGACCATCATGATCGGTGCCACCGACACCCAGGTCGTCTTTGAGGCCGGCAACACTACCTACGTTTCGCGACGCATCGAGGGTGTATATCCCAATTACAAGCAGCTCATCCCCGATTCGTGCGTGACAAGCGTCAAGATCGACGTAGCCGCCTTTAACGCCGCCCTTAAGCGCGTGGCCGTCATCGCGAGCGCTAACCCTGCTGTCAAGTTTGAGATTGACGTCGAGAACGGCCAGATGGGCCTGTCCTCCATTTCCAACGACCAGGATCTGGCGCAGGAGACGATCGATGTCGAGGCCGAGGGCGAGTCGGGTACCATCGCCTTCAACTACCACTACATCTTTGGCTGCCTCAATGCTCTGTCCAAGGAGAAGGAGATCACGCTGGAGCTCAAGAGCTATTCGCAGGCGGGCATCTTCAAGTCCTACGACAAGATTAACTACCTGTACCTGGTCATGCCGGTACGCATCTAGCATTGTTCCATGGCCATGTTCGCACATGATCTTTCTGTTGCGCGCTATCGCAGCTTCGACAGTTACCGCCTTGCCCTGGGCGACGGTGTGACCGTGCTCGCAGGCCCCAACGCGGCGGGAAAGACCAACCTCATAGAGGCACTGCAGCTGCTGACGAGTGGCGCCTCGTTTAGGCATCCGACCGCAGCAGAGCTCGTGCACGACGGCGTGGGCTCATGCAAGGTTGAGCTGAGGCTCGAGGGCGACGGCCGCGTGCTGGACATGGGACTGAGCGTGGAAGACGGCAAGCGTTCGTTTAGCCGCAACGGCAAGCGCTGCGCGGCGTCCGGTGTGCGCGGGGTGCTGCCGAGTGTTCTGTTTTGCCCGGACCACCTGGATATGGTCAAGCGCGGTGCCAGCGTGCGCCGCACCGCGCTCGATGACTTTGGCGTTCAGCTGAGTGCACGCTACGCCGATCTGGCTAGTGCCTACGGGCGTTGCGTGACCCAGCGCAATGCCCTGCTCAAGGAGACCTGGTGCTGCCGCGAGATGCTCGGCGCCTGGAACGAATCGCTTGCCCGCGCCGGTTCGGCCCTGCTCGTGCATCGTCTGGCCCTGCTCGACCGGCTGTCGGGCCATGTGTGCGACGCCTATGGCCGCGTGGCATCCGGCGAGCCCGCCGATGTGTCCTATGTGTCCACGCTTGGCGACCTGCCTGGCACCGAGGATCGCGACGAGCTCAGGGGCTGGGCGTACGAGCATATGCTCTCGGCACTCGACGAGCGTGCCGACGAGGAGATTCGCCGCGGCGTGACTTTGGTGGGGCCGCATCGCGATGAGATCGAGTTTTCCGTTGCGGGTCGATCTGCCCGCTCGTTTGCCAGCCAGGGCCAGCAGCGTACGCTGGTGCTTGCCTGGAAGGTGGCGGAGGTGGCGGTGGCGCGCGATATCCTGGGCACCGCGCCGCTGCTGCTTTTGGACGATGTGATGAGCGAGCTCGACGGTGAGCGCCGTTCCGCTTTTCTGCAACTGATCGGTGATGATATCCAGACGGTCATAACCACCACCAATCTGGGGTATTTTACCGATGACCTGCTTGATCGAGCCAAGGTGGTGAGCATGGGTGAGGCGTGCTAATTACGAGCGCGAAAACGGCACGGTTGCCTTTGGCGGCTTTTTGGATGCCGAGCGCCAGCGCATTATGGCCGCGGCGACACCCGAGCGCCGCGCGCAGATGGAGGCCGCCGAGCAATCGCGTGCAATCTATCGCGCCTGGAACGCGGTGTGCGCGGGCACGCGCGAGGGACGTCACGTGACGGGCCTGCGCTACCTGCCCGAATCTAACGAACTGCTGGTGTATCTCGACTCGCCCTCATGGACACAGGAGATGACGCTCTTGCGCGAGATCATCCGCGCGCGCATGGAGCGCGCCGGCGCGCACGTCGACGGCCTGGTGTTCAAGACGACCGCTCCCGGTCACACGCCGCCCGCTGCCAAGGAGCGCCTGCGTCCGGCCGAGAACGCGCGCCCGCCGGCCCCGCATGCCGACCTCAACGAGACCGAGCGTGCCGAGATTGAGCGCCAAGTGGCACCCATCGAGGACCAAAAACTGCGCGAGGCCCTCGAGAACGCCATGAGAGCCAGTGCCGAGTGGGCCAAGGGCGTGCAGGGCAAAAAAGAGCCTTAAATCGCATCTGATGGCCTTGTAGAGCCAAATACCCTCGTCCCCGAGGGTATTTTTTACGATAAACTAGTAAGGCTGTACACATTTTCTTAACTGAAGGAGGACGTGTGGCAAACGAAAACGATTACGATGGCGGCGAGATTAAGATCCTCGAAGGTCTCGAGGCCGTTCGTAAGCGCCCGGGCATGTACATTGGCTCGACGAGCGCCAGCGGTCTGCATCACCTGGTGTGGGAGATCGTTGACAACTCTGTCGACGAGGCCATGGCCGGTTTCTGCACCGAGATTCAGGTGACGGTCCACGCCGACAACTCCATCACGGTCGTCGATAACGGGCGCGGCATCCCCGTCGACGAGCATCCTATCAAAAAGATCCCGACGCTCGAAGTCGTTATGACGATTCTACACGCCGGTGGTAAGTTCGATAACTCGGCCTACAAGGTTTCGGGCGGACTGCACGGCGTGGGCATCTCCGTCGTCAATGCCCTGTCCAAGCGCGTAGTCGTGCAGGTATGCCGCGACGGCAACGTCTACGAGATGGAATTCTCGCGCGGCAAGACCGTCAAGAAGATGGAGGTCGTGGGCGCTTCGGAGACGACGGGCACCACCGTCACCTTCTGGCCCGACGACGAGATCTTCGAGACCTGCATCTACGATTTCGATACACTGCACAACCGTCTGCAAGAGACGGCGTTCCTCAACAAGAACCTCAAGATCGTGCTGACCGACGAGCGCGAGGCGACTCCCCATGTGGAGGAGTTCTGCTATGCCGGCGGTATCATCGACTTCGTCAAGTTCCTCAACGAGGGCAAGGATGTCCCCGAAGCCTTTAAGGAACCCATCTACATCGAGGGAAAATCGGACCCGGATGCGCCCGTGACCAAGATGGGAGAGGTCGAGGTATCCCTGCAGTGGAATAGCGGCTACGGCGAGAACGTCATGTCGTTTGCCAACGACATCTACACCCCCGAGGGCGGCATGCACCTCGAGGGCTTCCGTACCGCACTTACCCGCGTGATTAACGATTACGCGCGCAAGCAGAACCTGCTCAAGGAAAAAGACGCTAACCTGACCGGCGACGATGTGCGCGAGGGCCTATCGGCCGTTATTTCGGTCAAACTGCCCGATCCGCAGTTTGAGGGCCAGACCAAGGCCAAGCTCGGCAGCTCCTATATGCGAGCGTTGACGCTCAAGATCGTGACCGACGGCCTCGCCGATTACCTCGAGGAGCATCCCAAGCCCGCCCGCGAGATCGTCAAGAAGGCCCAACAGGCCTGCAAGGCGCGCAACGCCGCCCGCAAGGCGCGCGAGGCGACCCGCCGCAAGAGCCTGCTCGAGACGGCATCACTGCCCGGCAAGCTCGCCGACTGCTCGGTGCGCGACGCCGAGCTGACCGAGCTCTTCATCGTAGAGGGCGACTCGGCAGGCGGTTCGGCCAAGGACGGCCGTCGCCGAGACATCCAGGCGATTCTGCCCCTGCGCGGCAAGATTTTGAACGTCGAGCGCGTGGGCGATCATCGTGCGTTCTCGAGCGACACCATCCAGTCACTCATCACCGCGATCGGCTGCGGCGTCACGACGAGCGCCGGTGACGGCGGCGACTTTGATATCACCAAAGCCCGCTACCACAAGATCATCATCATGACCGATGCAGATGTCGACGGCGCGCACATCCGCATCCTGCTGTTGACGTTCTTCTACAAGTACATGCGCCCGCTGATTGACGCCGGCTACGTGTACGTCGCGTGCCCGCCCATCTTTGGCATCAAGGTGCGCAACAAGATTCACTACGTGTATCCCAACGGCCGCCAGCCCGAAGACGAGATCCTGCGCGACACCATCCAGAGCCTGGGATTGAACCCCGACGACAACGACGAGGACGGCAAAGCCAAGGACGGCAAGATCACCAAGAAACGCAAGGGCTACACCGTCCAGCGCTACAAGGGCCTGGGCGAGATGGACCCCAAGCAGCTTGCCTCGACGACGATGGACCCCAAGACCCGCATCCTACAGCGCGTGTCGATCGAGGACGCCGTGGTGGCGGACCGCGCCGTGCGCGAACTGATGGGTTCCGAGGTCGGCTATCGCCGCGAATATATCGAGAAGCACGCCCACGACGCGCGTTTCCTTGATGCTTAAGAGGAGGTAACGTGGCAGACGATATCAACAACAACGAGGGTATGGGCGAGGCCGGCGACGCCGGCATGCCCGATGATCTGAAGCGCCTACTTGCCCGCGCTGAGCAGGGCGAGGACGGCGATCCGGATGCCTATAACCCCGATGCCGATGACGATGAGGAAGAGGACGACGACGCCGAGCTCGAGGAGAGCTTTGGCGAAGTCGATCGTGGCGCCTCGGCCGGCGAGGATATCAACGGTGGCCAGCTCCAGATTTCGGAGTTCGGCCGCGAGATGAAGCAGTCGTTCATCGAGTACTCGATGTCGGTCATCACGGCGCGCGCCCTGCCGGACGTGCGCGATGGCTTAAAGCCGGTGCACCGTCGCATCCTGTACGCCATGAACGAGAGCGGCATCTACCCCAACCGTCCGCACAAGAAGTCGGCCTGGACGGTCGGCGAGGTTATCGGTAAGTACCATCCGCACGGTGACTCCGCGGTCTACGAGGCCATGGTCCGCCTGGCGCAGTGGTTCTCCATGCGCACGCCGCTCATCGACGGCCACGGCAACTTCGGCAACATCGACGGCGACGGCGCCGCCGCCATGCGTTACACCGAGAGCCGCCTGGCGAAGCCCGCCATGGAGCTCCTGCGTGACCTGCAGAAGGACACCGTCGACTGGCAGCCCAACTACGACGAGTCGCTCGCCGAGCCCGTGGCACTGCCCGCGCGTTTCCCCAACCTGCTGGTCAACGGCAGCCAGGGCATCGCCGTCGGCATGGCCACCAACATCGCCCCGCACAACCTTACCGAGGCGATCGAGGCCACCTGCTACCTGATCGATAATCCCGACGCCACTGTCGACGAGCTCATGCAGATCATGCCCGGTCCGGACTTCCCCACCGGTGCCATCATCATGGGCAGTGCCGGCATTAAGCAGAGCTACGAGACCGGCCGCGGTTCCATTACCGTGCGCGCCAAGGCTCATGTGGAGTCCACCAAGACCGGCCGTAGCCGCCTGGTCTTTACCGAGATTCCCTACATGGTCAACAAGGGCACCCTGCAGGAGAAGATCGCCCAGCTCGTCAACGACAAGCGCATCGAGGGTATCTCGGATATGCGCGATGAGTCCAACCAGAAGGGTATCCGTCTGGTCATCGAACTCAAGAAGGGCGTCATCCCGCAGGTCGTGCTCAACAACCTGTACAAGTACACCTCGCTGCAGACGACCTTTGGTGCCAACAACCTGGCGCTTGTCAACGGCGTTCCCAAATGCCTGAGCCTGCGCGAGATGCTGCAGCACTACATCGACCACCAGGTCGACGTCGTCACTCGCCGCACCCGCTTTGACCTCAAGAAGGCCCAGGCGCGCGCCCACATCCTCGAGGGCTACCTGATGGCTCTCGACCATATCGACGAGGTCATCAGCATCATCCGCTCCTCGCAGACCGACTCTGAGGCCAGCAGCCGCCTGATCGAGCGCTTTGGCTTTACGCCCGAGCAGACCACGGCCATCCTCGAGATGAAGCTGCGCCGCCTGACCGGCCTGGAGCGCGACAAGATTCAGGAAGAGCTGGACGGCTTGCGCCGCGCCATCGCCTACTACGAGGACCTGTTGGCGCACGAGGAGAAAATCCTGGGCGTCATCAAGGAAGAGATGCGCGAGATCTCCAAGAAGTTCGGCGATAAGCGCCGCACCGAGATCAGCCATGTCGAGAAGGACCTGGACGTCGAAGACCTGATTGCCGACGAGGACATGGTCGTGACCATCACCCACACCGGCTACGTCAAGCGCATCCCGGTGGCTGCCTACCGCGCCCAGAAGCGCGGCGGCAAGGGCGTGTCGGGCGTCAACCTCAAAGAGGACGATGTCATCGACGAGATGTTCATCGCGTCCACGCACGAGTACGTGCTGTTCTTCTCGAGCAAGGGCAAGGTCTATCGCCTGAAGGTGCACGAGCTGCCGGTTGGCACGCGCCAGGCGCGTGGCACCGCGATCGTCAACCTGCTGCCTTTCGAGGAGGGCGAGAAGATCGCGAGCGTCATCAGCTGCCGCGAGTTCCCCGCCGACGAGTACCTGATGTTTGCCACCAAGAGCGGCATGGTCAAAAAGACCGTGATGAGCGCCTACGACCGTAGCCGCCGCGACGGCCTGATCGCCATCAACCTGCGCGATGACGACGCACTGTTGAACGTGCGCCGCGTGCGCGAGGGTGACAAGATCATCCTGGCCACCACTGCGGGCAAGGCGATTATGTTCTCCGAGGAGCAGGTGCGCGCCACCGGCCGCGATACTAGCGGCGTTCGCGGTATTAGCATGAAGGACGGCGTGAGCGTTCTGGGCATGGAAGTCACCAACGGCAATGGCGACCTGTTCGTCATCACCGAGCGCGGCTACGGCAAGCGCACGCCGGTTGCGGACTACCCGGAGCAGAACCGCGGCGGTCAGGGCGTCTACACCATCCAGATGACCGAGCGCAAGGGTGACCTCGCAGCCATGAAGACGGTGGGCCCGCAGCATGAGCTGTTCATCGTGACGGAGGGCGCGACGGTCATTCGCGTCAAGACCGACGAGATTAGCCAAACCGGTCGAGCCACCCAGGGCGTCAAGATGATGACCGTCGACGACAACGACCGCGTATGCGCCGTAGCCCGCATGACAGCCGCCAAGGAAAAGCCCGAAGGCGAAGGTGCGGAGGATGCGGGTGCAGCCGACACCCAGAACACCTCGGTCGACCTAGGCGACGGCAACGACATGCCAGAGGATCTCCTCGACGAGTAAGAGGAACTAGCTGGTAGAAAATATCAGACCCCATATATCGGCGGTCGGCGCACCTGCGCGCCGACCGCTTTTTTTTGAAAATCTTTGAACCCCACGTCTGCCCCGGCTGCCCGGCGGCATGCGAAGTCGATCGCGAGTTCCGCACGAACCGGAGAGCACTTAATGTGCTCTCCGTGCGAGCAGGACTGTCCGAGCAGGCGACTTCGCATGCCGCCGGGCAGCCGGGGCAGACACCCCACCCAAAGTTTTTCAAAAAAGTTGTTGACGCGCGCGTAACGACTCGTCTAATATATCCCTTGCGCGATGGACCTGTAGCTCAGTTGGTTAGAGCGTCCGGCTGATAACCGGGAGGTCACAAGTTCGAATCTTGTCAGGTCCACCACTTTCTTTCGCAATAAACACCCCAGCGAGAGCCGAGTCGCCGCTGGGGTGTTTATTACTTTCTCCGTGGGGGTTTAGCTCAGCTGGGAGAGCGCGGGCTTTGCAAGCCTGAGGTCAGGGGTTCGATCCCCCTAACCTCCACCATGATGGACCTGTAGCTCAGTTGGTTAGAGCGTCCGGCTGATAACCGGGAGGTCACAAGTTCGAATCTTGTCAGGTCCACCATCAAAACGTTAAGAGCCCCGGGGCATTGCCTCGGGGCTTTTTTCTTATCCAGCGAAAGTAGTCAAAATAGCCCCGTCCCAAATTAACTACTTTGATTTTGTGTGCTGGGCGAAAGATTGGGTAGTATAGCTATTCAATGCGGCGACCCTGCCGTGTGTTAACCGCTACGTACCGGAGGTGTTCCATGGTTCGTGTCGACATAGAGACCATCGTCATGGCCGCCGGTCCCGTGCCATCGCTTATTGTGCTTCGTGAGCGCTGCGGCAAGTCGGATTCGACGGCGCCCCTGCGTTCGCTTTCCATTCAGACCGGCTCGTTTGAGGCCGCGGCCATTAGTCGTGGCATCGATAGCGGTCGCGCCGAGCGCCCGATAACGCATGACCTGCTGCTTGACACCGTCGATGCCCTGGGCGCCAAGCTCGAGCGCATCGAGATCGTTCGCGCCGAGCCGCCGGTGTTCTATGCGACGATTGTCGTGCTGGTCGATGGTGACGAGCGCAAGGTTGACGCCCGCCCCAGTGACGCCATTGCCCTTGCCGTGCGCAGTAATGCCCCCATGTTTGTGGAGGACGACATCATGAATCGCCTGGGCACCGTTTCTGCCCATGCCGAGGAAGTTGACGACGAGCAGGAGTTCGAGAAGTTCGACGAGTTCGTCCATACGCTCTCCCCCGATGATTTCTAAATGTCTGGCACGCGAGCGGAGAGGTCGCTGATGGGTACCCGCGTATCGGCTGAAGCGGCCGCCATCGCGCGTGAAGCCCAGATGCGCTCGGAGGCATCCGAGGCGGCTCGCATCGCCTATGTGACGCAGGCCCGCACGCTTCGCGAGCGCCGCGGCTCCTATATCAAGATGGTTATCATCTCCGCCCTTGTCGCGGTAATCTGTTCTCGTCTTCGTGGTACAGTTGGTGCGCTTGGGTTTTCGATTTCAACAGGCTTGGTAATCTGGGGTGTGGTCGATGCGGTAATGCTGACCAACCAGATCAAGGTACTCGACAAGCGCGCGATGGATATGATGCGCGCCCGCGACGCTGCCGCCAAGATCGCTGCCGAGGCACAAGAACTGTAACGACGCCGGATTCGATGGGAAGGTCTAGAGATGGCACAGGATATGCAGGACGCCGGTAACGTCTCCGCCGAGCTCGACGCCATGGTGTGTGACCTGATTGGTGCGTTCTTGGACGAACTTGCCGCCGGCGAGAATCCGGGCGTAGTTGTGGCGATCGAGGACGCTGCTTCCAACCGCTATCTGGCGGCACTCGACGAGGACGGCGAAGAGGCGTGCCTGGAGGCTGCCACCAACTTTATCTCCGAGCACAAGATGGGCCTTAAAGACGAGGGGCTCGGACGCATCGCCCGCTATGCCATCGGCTATACCGGCTGCGTCGAGATCGACGGCGGTTATCACGACGCTCTGCTCGTGAGCTTCTTTGAGACCACGCTCGAGAGCGGCTTTTCGGCTTACGTGCTGTATGAGGGTATGGGCGCCGGCGATGGTTTTATGTGGAGCGACCCTGAACCTGCAGGTGAGGAAACCCCTCTTATCTAAAATCGCTAAAATAAACGAGTTTTCGGTAAAAGGCTCAATATTCCCGCCGAGCGTTGCATTGCTGGGCGGGCCGCATACGCGTGCCGTTTGTATATGGATAGAAGATAGGGGAACTACATGCGCGTAGACAATCTGAGGAACATCGCCATCATCGCCCACGTCGACCACGGCAAGACGACGATGGTTGACAAGCTCCTGCGTGCCACGGACGCCTTCCGTGCCAACCAGCAGGTCGAGGACCGCGTCCTGGACTCTAACGACCAGGAGCGCGAGCGCGGCATCACGATTCTCGCCAAGAACATCTCTATCGAGTACAAGGACGTCAAGATCAACGTCATCGACACCCCGGGCCATGCCGACTTTGGCGGCGAGGTCGAGCGCGTGCTGCGTATGGCCGACGGCGCCCTGCTGCTGGTCGACGCCTTTGAGGGCCCCATGCCCCAGACCCGCTTCGTGCTGCGTCACGCTATCGACACCGGCCTCAAGATCATGATCGTCATCAACAAGATCGACCGTCCGGGTGCTAACCCCGAGAAGGCCTACAACGACTGCCTCGACCTTATGGCCGACCTGGGCGCCACCGACGACCAGCTCGAGTTCGCTATGGAGCACGTTGTCTACGCCAGCGCCATGAACGGTTTTGCCCGCCTCGATCCCGAGGACGGCAACATGGACATGTACCCGCTGCTCGACATGATCATCGACGACATGCCCGCGCCCGAGGTTGACGAGAACGCCCCGCTGGCCATGCAGTGCGTGACCATCGACCACTCCAACTTTGTCGGCCGCATCGGCATCGGCCGTGTGTACTCCGGCACCATCCACCAGGGCGACCAGATCCTGGTTGTGAAGAACGACGGCTCCAGCGCTACTGCCACCGTCAAGCAGCTCTTTACCTTCGACTACCTGGGTCGCACCGAGTGCCAGGAAGTCGGCGCCGGCGATATCGCTGCTGTCGTGGGTATCGACCGCACCGATATCGGCGATGTCTACACCGACCCCGAGAATCCTGTCGAGCTCGAACCCATTGAGATCGACCCGCCGACCCTGTCCATCGTCTTTGAGGCTTCGACCTCCCCGCTCGTCGGCCGTGACGGCGACATCGTGGGCGCCCGTCAGCTCAAGGAGCGCCTGTTCAACGAGGCCGAGAACAACGTGACCATGAAGATCGAGGAGCTCGAGGACAAGAGCGGCGTCGAGGTCTCGGGCCGCGGCATTCTGCACCTGTCCGTCCTGATGGAGTCCATGCGCCGCGAGGGCTTTGAGTTCCAGGTCGGCCGTCCCCGCGTTCTGTTTAAGAAGGACGAGAACGGCAACAAGCTGGAGCCTGTCGAGCAGGCCGTCGTCGAGTGCCCGGACGAGTACTCGGGCAAGGTCGTCGAGGTCTTCGGTACCTCCGGTGGCATCATGACGAGCATGGATACCTCGGGCATCGTGACCCATCTTGAGTTCAAGATCCCGACGCGCGGCATCATGGGTCTTAAGAACCGTATCATGAACGTCACCCACGGCGAGGGCGTGTTCTACCACACCTTCCTGGAGTACGGTCCCTACGCCGGCGAGATCGGCAACCGTCAGAACGGCGCCATGATCTCCATGACCACCGAGAAGGCCGTTGCCTACGCTCTGGGTACGCTGCAGGAGCGCGGCCAGCTGTTTGTTGAGCCGGGCACCGAGTGCTACGAGGGCATGATCGTGGGCGAGCGCAGCAAGGCCGGCGACATGGTCGTCAACATCGCCCGTACCAAGAACCTTGGCAACCAGCGTTCCTCGACCTCCGACATCTCCGTGCAGTTGGTGCCGCCTCGCACCTTCTCGCTGGAAGAAGCGCTGGAGTACATCGCCGACGACGAGCTGGTGGAGATCACTCCCAAGAACATCCGCCTGCGCAAGCGTCTGCTCAACGCCACCGACCGCAAGAAGGCAGCCGTCCGCGCCGGTCAGGTCAACAAATAAGCGCTGGGGTTTATAACCGCCAACTAGAAAGGGCGTCGACCGCAATGGTCGGCGCCCTTTTTGGTTCAAGGGGGACAGGTTGGTTTGCACCACCACAAAGGTGCCTGGCCCCTTTGTGGTGGTTGGCGGCTAGGCGGCGGGGAGTCCCGGATTATTGGCGGACTGCTGCGGTTTGAGGTGGGCGTTGCGCCAGATGATCTGGATAACGTAGCCGAGCATAAAGACAAAGGCCACGCCGCTGATAAAGTCGCCGATGAGGGGAAGTCCCGTGAGGGCGCCTGCGGCGATACCGCCCACGGCGGCCATGGCGTAGCGGTTCTGGTTGTGTCCGACCATGCGCGCAATAGCGCAGCCCGCAAAAGCGGTGGAGACCAGTGCGATGCCAATCACAGCGCACAGGAGGGCTCCGGCGAGCGATAGCCCGGCGATCGAGATGATCAGCAACAGAACGGCGGGGACGATAGCAACCGTGCCGACAAGACCACTCACCCACAGGGGCGTGGGACGTTGATGGAGCATGCCGGCAGCGCTGGCGGTCGCACGCGGAAAGGCGAGCTCGAGCAACAGGGCGACAAAGCAGGTGGAAAGCGCCGCGATGACGATGCCGCCGATGGTGTCGTTAATCGTAGAGGTGTTCTCATTCTCGGTGCGGTCGATCTTGAGGGCTCCGACCTCGGCTCCTGCGGCGCGCTCGGGATCCTCGGAAACATGCGCGTTCACGGTGCCGGTGATGTGCGCGTTTTTACCCAAGATGAGCTTGTCGGCCCAGACCTCAACATCGCCGTCGACGGTGCCATCGATGGTCACGGTGTCGCCCGCGAGCGCTGCCGACTTGGTAGAACCGCGCAGGGCAACCGTCTCGCCTATCGCATAGAAACAGTTAGCGGTGCTGTCGGCGTTGAGTACAACGTGCTGACCGACCACTGTAACGCTGCCATCAATCGTGGTTTTGGAGATATCGATGGTGCGCGCCGCAAGACGAACGGCGCCACCCACGGTGCAGTCGCGAATCGATAGGCTGTCGCCCGCCGCGATGATATCGCGGTCGATGGAGGTGTCGTCCAGGTTGAGGCTCTGGCCGGCCCAGTACAAGTCGCCTTCGACGCCAGACGGGGTGGAGTCTTCGTCGGTCGCGAGAACGTTTCCGGCGGTATCCGTGCCGGCGAACGAAGTCGTGGGAAGTACGGTCAGCGCAAGCACAATCAGTGCGAATAGGAGGGCGATGCGGCCACGCGCTTTACGGCGTCGGGACGACGGTGCTAGGTTGCAAGGCATAGTGAATCCTTCGTTAGATACTCGACATGTATCTAACAGGGTACCCAACGCGCGGGCGCTCTAAAAGAGCCTCTCGGTTGCATTTCGAAGGGTTGTGCCGTGCTGTCTACTTTTTGCGATGCAAGAAGCGCGCGATGTCTTCCTCGGTGGGGCTTTTGATGTCAAAGCGTAGCGAGAGCCAGCGCAGACCCATGGTCACGACAACGCATACGACCAGTGCGGCGACATTGCTGACCAAGCCACTCATGACGAGGCTTACATAGCTTGCCGACCCAGCGATAGCCGCGATGGCATAAAAGTTAGTGCGTTGGAAAATGCCCGGAACCACGCCCATAAAGCCATCGCGCAACATGCCGCCACCCACCGCGGTGAAGAAGCCCATCATGATGCACACCGCCGGCGCAAAGCCGTAGACCAGCGCCTTGTCGGCGCCGGTTGCCGCATAGATGCCGACCGAGATGATGTCGAGCAGGGGAATGAGTTTCTCGGGTTTATCGACGATTGCCGGGAAGATGTAGATGATGGCCGCCGTGGCGATGGAGAGCGGCAGCGCCATTGGCTGGTTGAGGATGTAGACGTTGCCGACCTGGAGTGTCATATCGCGCAAAAGACCGCCGCCCAGACCGCAGACCACCGCGAGTGCGACCGCGCCCACCAGGTCGAGCTTGTGTTCGCGCGCGACCAGCACGCCCGAGATTGATGCCGCGACAACAGCGAACATCTCGAGCCAAAAAGGGATAGCGACCATGGCATCCGAGGCATGTGAGGTAACGGTTATAGCGGCGGCGACGGGCAAGATGGGGTCCTTCTACTTGTGGGTTTTGATAATGCCCGTACATAGTACATGGTTGTCGGTCGTTACGGTCCCATTCCTCGGCAAACGGTCGGCAGCGGATGCTGGCGTGGCATTGCTGGAATGCCAGGGGTCCAAAACATGTACGCCACCCTCCAAAAATGACATTTTTTGACATCTTTGGAGGCTGACGTACATGTTTGGATTGAGCCCACGGCATGAGTGAGTTGATTTACTCACATCCGGTATATTTCCCCACTTCAACGGACATAAGAGTTGGATACCGGCTCAGAGCGAGAGGCCCTCAATGGATACCCCTGTTCTCATTTCGCATAAAACCGCATGGCTTGTCCATCATGCACCCCAGAATTTGGTTCAGTCTCTTGCGCGGCACGACTACCAGATAGGCGCACGAGGCATCTCCACCCAGCAACGCGTTGCGCGCATACGACAGGCCCTTACCGACTGCGGCATTCCGTCCGATATGCTCAAGACTATCGATATCTCGGTTGTATTCGAATTCGAGCGAATTCGCACCAAAGGCGTCATTTGCCACATTCTTGGACAAAATCTTCCCTACGAGCATATTGACGAGTTGACGCCCGGAATCTTCATCACCGACGAAGCCTTCACCTTCGTGCTCGCTGCCGAGTGGATGGATAGGGTCGAATATCTCGAATATGGCTATGAAGTTTGCGGCGATTATCGCATGAGGCTCAATCCCGCCGACCCTTATACCGAGCAACCAGCCACTACCTCCAAGGATGAAATAACCGAACTGCTCGATCGGCACCCCGGCAAACCCGGTGCCACACGTGCACGGCTCGCGCTCAGGCACATCTACGATCACTCGGCCTCGCCTATGGAGACCGCTTCGGCAATCGCCCTCTCGCTCCCAACAAGCGAAGGCGGCGTTGGCATCCGAGGTATCGAACTCAACAAACCGCTCGAGATTCCTCAACGTCTCTGGCATTGCGCCAAAGCTCGAACGCTCAAAATCGATGCTCTTGTTACCTACAAGCGCAGGGAGCTCGGTATCGAATATAAGGGCGGCTTTCACGACGAGGTCAAGCGCAAGGGGGCGGATGCGGAACGAGAGGCAGTTCTCTCCCAAATGGGATATCGAATCGTTACGCTCACTTCGGCTCAGTTCAGCAGTCAGCTCGCCTTTCACCGCGCCATGAACAACATTCGCGAAGCACTCGGCATGCCTCGCTGTACCGACACCGGGTACCAGAGAAAACAAAACGAACTACGCAAGGCGCTTATCCGCAACTGGAAAGGCATGCGAGACGAGGAGACACCTTCCGAATAGCGCCACTCCCATGAGCTCAATCCAAACGTGTACGTCAGCCTTCAAAGATGTCGGAAAATGTCGGTTTTGGAGGGTGACGTACATGTTTTGAGGGAGGGACGGGCTCGAATCCCTCCTCCTCCGCCGTATTTACTTGATAGGGACTCAAAACAAAAAAAGCTCCCATTCCCGGGAGCTTTCTCAACCAAAATGGCGGAGGAGGAGGGATTCGAACCCTCGTGACCTTATACAGGCCAAACGGTTTTCGAGACCGCCGCATTCAACCACTCTGCCACCCCTCCGCGTGGGGTAAAAACAAAGCAGGCTCGAAGGCCTGCTTTGGAATTAACTGGCGGAGAGTCAGGGATTTGAACCCTGGAGACGCTTTTGACGCCTACACGATTTCCAATCGTGCTCCTTCGGCCACTCGGACAACTCTCCGTTAAATGCGAAAGTCAGTATACACGAGGAATCGCAAAGTGCAAACAGAAAAGTTGGCATTTTTTGAAACGCTTGGCTTCGTGATGGGATCTAGGAGGCCAAAAACGGGCTCTGACCAGCATGGCTGCATGCAGCAAATTGTTCAAAATAGGTATTTATAAACGACGTGGCAGCAATTTTAAAAATCTTTGAACGGTGTTGTGAGCCACTGGTATGCATTTTGCGACCACAGCCTTGCAATTGCTGACCTGCGGTTTGATTTGGTTTGTCCCCGCAGCGCCGTATCTTGTCCACAGATCCGTCAAGCATTTGGTCAGCATTTGGTTGGAAGACGCATGAAGTGCCGTGTGAGTATGGGCATATGTGGAGGTCATGAGGTTGTAGCTGCATATTCTTGCAGCCTGGGAGGTTGAAAGATATTATTACCAAGTCTTTTCCTGCTTCAGGCGCACCTTCACGACCTGAAGCCACATTTGCCCAGAGGAGGTGACAATATGAAGGCTTATGAACTGCTGTTCTTTGTTGACCCGTCGCTCGACCCCGAGACTCGTCTCGCTGTTATGAAGCGTATCGATACCACGATCGCTGAGGGCGCTGGCAAGGTCGACTCCGTTGACGAGTGGGGCAAGCGCAAGCTCGCCTACGAGATCAACGACCTCACCGATGGTGACTACACCCTCATCAACTTCCACGCAGATCCTACCCAGATCGCCGAGCTTGATCGCGTCCTGCGCATCACCGACGCTGTGGTCCGCCACATGATCGTCCGTCGCGACGACCAGGAGTAAGACTGTCGTTTTGGACTGGGCTTGTGCCCCAAGAGGAAGTAGTGAGTTATGAGCATCAATCGAGTGAACATCACCGGTAACCTCACGCGTGATCCCGAGCTGCGCGCCACCGCCGGCGGAACCCAGGTTCTGTCCTTTGGCGTCGCCGTGAACGATCGTCGCCGCAACCCGCAGACTGGCGAGTGGGAGGACTATCCCAACTTTGTCGACTGCACTATGTTCGGCACCCGCGCCGAGGCCGTGAGCCGTTTCCTGGCAAAGGGAAACAAGGTCGCGATCGAGGGCAAGCTGCGCTACAGCTCTTGGGAGCGCGACGGCCAGCGCCGGAGCAAGCTTGAGGTCATCGTCGATGAGATCGAGTTTATGAGCTCCCGTGGTGGCCAGGGTGGCTACGATCAGGGCGGTTACGTCCCCGCAGCTCCCGCGCCCGCAGCACGTCCTGCCGCACCGGTGGCTACGCCGCCCGCGGTCGACGTCTACGATGAGGACATCCCGTTCTAAGGGTTGTTCACCTATTTTTGAGTGAGAGGCGGCTTCGGTTCGCCGAAGTTGCCAAATGAAAGGTATTTTGACATGGCTAATGATTTTTCTGCACGTCAGCCGCGTCGTAAGTACTGCCAGTTCTGCAAGGAGAACACTGAGTTCATCGACTATAAGGACACTCAGCTTCTCCGTAAGTACATGACCGACCGTGGCAAGATCAAGCCCCGTCGCGTCACTGGCGCTTGCACGCAGCATCAGCATGACATCGCCAACGCCATCAAGCGCGCCCGCGAGATGGCTCTCCTGCCGTACACCGTCCCCGTGGTTTCCTCTCGTGGCAACCGCGACCGCGGCTAAGAAGGGAGACGCATCATGAAGGTTATTCTTCTCGATGAGATCAAGGGCAAGGGCGGCGAGGGTGACGTCGTGGAGGTCGCTCAGGGTTACGCTGAGAACTTCCTGTTCCCCAAGAAGCTCGCTGTTGCCGCCACCAAGGGCAACCTCAAGCAGCTTGACGAGCGTCGCAACAACATCGCCAAGCGCGAGGCCGTCCGTCTGGCTACCGCCAACGAGACCAAGGCTGCCTTCGAGGGCAAGACGGTCACCGTTGACGTCAAGGTCGGCGACGAGGGCATCCTCTTTGGCTCCGTTACCGCCGCTATGATCGCTGACGCCATCAAGGCTCAGCTCGGTATGGACATCGACCGCAAGCGCGTCGAGCTCGGTAAGCCCATCAAGGTTGCCGGTGCCCACACCGTTGCCATCTCGCTGTACCGCGAGATCAAGGCCGAGGTTGTCGTTCTCGTCGGCGTTACCGCCGAGGAGCTCGCTGCCGAGGCTGAGGTCGAGGAGGCCGCTGAGGTCGCCGAGGCCGAGACCGCCGAGGTCGAGACTGAGGCTGCTGCCGAGTAGCATTTGCTGCAACGCAACAATCTTGTTCTAAGAAGGGCGCTCTGGGAAACCAGGGCGCCCTTTTGTTATTTGCGCTGAGTGAGTGTCATGGTGAGCGTTGCGTCGAAGTCCTATATACAGGACCGTTCATCCGTTTGGTTCGGTGATGATTGGCGGCGCGCGGCGCGTTTTGGAACCGTGGCTGATACTATGGATGCTCGCAAGCGATATGAATGAGGATGCTCATGGCATATGACGATAGGGAGACCGGGCTGACGGTTGAGGACCGCGGCTCCAAGTTGGGTCTTCCCCAAAACCAAGATGCAGAGGCCAATGTACTGGCCGCTATGCTGCTATCGCCCGAGGTGGTCGAAGAGGCCCAGGTCGAGCTGCAGCCCGATGACTTCTACCGGCCCATTCATAAGACCATCTATACCGCGATGGTCGATATGTACAACAGCCGCATTCCCATCGACTCCATCTCGCTGATCGATTACCTGCGCAGCATCAACAAGCTTGATGCCGTGGGCGGCGAGGCCTACATTTTGGAGTTGATGGGTCAGACCCTGTCGCTCGTCAACTGGCAGCACCATGCCGCCATCGTTCGCCGCGATTCGATGCTGCGTGAGCTGATTGGCGCCACTAACGAGATCAACGCGCTGGCCTATAACGCCCCCACCGACACCAAAGAGGTCGTGGAGCTAGCCGAGAGCAAGCTGCTCAAGGTCACGGCACGCGAGGTCAAGTCGAGCTACAAGACGCTGACCGAGTTTATGGTCGAGGCCTATAACGAGGCCGAGGAAGTGTGCCAGGCCGGTGGTCAGGCTGCGGGCGTGCCCACGGGCTTCCCGTCGCTCGACCGCATGCTCATGGGTTTTCGCGAGGGCCAGCTCATCATCATCGGCGCTCGTCCTGCCGTGGGCAAGACGTCGTTCGCCCTGAATCTGGCGCTCAACGCTGCCGCTGCCGGTTATACCGTCGGCTTCTTCTCGCTGGAGATGTCGGGCAAGGAAATTGCCCAGCGCCTGATTTGCGCCTATGCCATGATCTCGATCAGTGACTTCCGCATGGGCCGCATTAGCCCCGAGCAGTGGGCCAATATCAACGAGGCCACGCAGACCTTGTCCAAACTCGATATTCTGATTGACGATACGCCCGGCACCACAGTGACCGAGATTCGCGCCAAGAGCCGCCGCATGCTCCACAACAAGGAGAAGGCCATCATCATCCTGGACTACCTGCAGCTGGTGAGTCCTCCGCCGGGACGCCGCTCCGAGAGCCGTACCGTCGAGGTCTCCGAGATGTCGCGTGGTCTGAAGATCATGGCCAAGGAGCTCAAGATCCCGCTCATCGCGCTGTCGCAGCTCTCGCGTCAGGTCGAATCCCGTACCGGCAAGCGCCCGCAGCTTTCCGACCTTCGTGAATCGGGCTCCATCGAGCAGGACGCCGATATCGTTATGTTCTTGGACCGCTCCGCCGACGAGGCCGAAGCCTCGCGCGACGATCGACCCGACGAGGGCGTTACGCGTATCGTCGTGGCCAAGAACCGTTCGGGCCCGATCGGCGACGTCGACCTGATGTTCCTGCCGGCATCCACCAAGTTCTATGAGCTTGATGGGGCACATGCCGAGGAGTAGGACAGGCGCCCGTTGCACGGGTATACTGGGAATGTTTTGTGCTTCTGCGTGCCGGCGTGGCGCGTAGACAGTCCATGAATGTAAGGAGTAAACATGCCGTCAACCGTTTTGGTCGGTGCCCAGTGGGGCGATGAGGGCAAGGGTAAGATTTGCGACCTGGTCGCCGGCGACTTCGATGCCGTCGTGCGCTACTCGGGCGGCAACAACGCCGGCCACACCATCGTCGTCAACGGCAAGAAGTACGGCCTGCACCAGGTGCCCTCCGGCATCATGTATTCCGACCACGTGTCGGTGATCGGCAACGGCTGTGTCGTCAACCCCAAGGTTGTCCTTGAGGAGATCGACATGTTCGAGGCCGACGGCATCACCACCAAGAACCTCAAGATCAGTGGCAACGCGCATGTCATCATGCCGTACCACATCGATCTGGATGGTGCTTTTGAGCAGAAGCTCGGTAAGAAGAACATCGGCACCACCAAGCGCGGCATCGGCCCGTGCTACCAGGACAAGATGGCCCGCATCGGCCTGCGCATGCAGGACATGCTGGACGAGGAGCTGTTCCGCGACAAGCTGGAGACCGCTCTTGCCCGTGTGAACCCCGAGCTCGAGCTCATCTACAACCTGCCCACCTACACCGTGGACCAGATTTGCGACGAGTACCTGCCCATGGCCGAGCGTCTGCGTCCCTACATCACCGAGACAAGCCTGCTGCTCAACAACATGATCGATGAGGGCAAGGACCTGCTGTTTGAGGGCGCCCAGGCGACGTTGCTCGACATCGACCACGGCACCTATCCGTACGTGACGTCTTCTAACTGCACCGCCGGCGGCGCCATTACCGGTTCGGGTGTGGGCATGAAGAACGTCGACCGTGTGCTGGGCGTCATGAAGGCCTATATCACCCGCGTCGGTTCGGGCCCCATGCCCACCGAGCTTTCCTATGAGTCCGAGGCCGGCCACACGCTGACCGAGGAGGGCTATGAGTACGGCGTGACCACCGGTCGCCGTCGTCGCTGTGGCTGGTTCGATGGCCCCATCGCCAACTACGCCTCGCGTGTCAACGGCCTCACCGATATCGCCCTGACCAAGCTCGACGTGCTTTCGGCCTTCGACACCATCAAGGTGTGCGTTGCCTACGACGTCGACGGCGAGCGCTATACCAGCGTGCCCGAGCATCAGGTGCGCTTTGAGAATGCCAAGCCCATCTACGAGGAGCTCCCGGGCTGGAAATGCGACATCACCGGTTGCCGTAGCTTTGATGAGCTGCCGCAGGAGGCACAGGACTACGTGGCATTTATCGAGGATCTGGCACACACCCGCGTGACGTTCATTGGCGTTGGCGCTGGTCGCGAGCAGATCATCAACCGATTCTGGAAGTAATCGGCACTATTTGGTTATTGCGATATACCCCTTTGCAGCCCGAGCGGGCGGCCGAGGGGTATATTTGCTTGTAATGGGCCCGCATGGTTGGCGGGCCGTTCATCCATAGAGGAGGCACCCTTGAAGGCGGACACTCAAACCATCGACATCCTGTTGTTGGGCAGCGGCGGCCGTGAGCATGCTTTGGCAGCTAAGCTCGCAGCATCACCGCGCGCCGGCAAGCTCTACATCGCGCCGGGCAACGGCGGCACCGCGAGCTGCGGCGAGAACGTTGTTCTCGACGACTGTGATCCTGCGGCCGTGGCGGCGTTGGCGCAGAGCCACGGATGCGGACTCGTGGTAATTGGCCCCGAGGCTCCGCTCGTGGCGGGCGTGGCCGACGCCGTGCGCGCGGCGGGCATTCCCTGCTTTGGCCCGGGTGCCGAGGGCGCCCAGATGGAGGGTTCCAAGCTGTTCTCCAAGCAGCTCATGGAGCGCGCCGGTATCCCGACGGCAGCCTACGGCTCGTTTACCGACGAGGCTTCGGCTCTCGCCTACGTGCGCGAGCAGGGCGCTCCGCTGGTCGTGAAGGCCGACGGCCTTGCCGCGGGCAAGGGCGTTATCGTGGCGACCGAACTTGAGCAGGCCGAGGAGGCCGTGCGCGAGTGCTTTGGCGGCACCTTTGGCGATGCCGGCAATACCGTGGTCATCGAGGAGATGCTGACCGGTCCCGAGTGCTCGCTGCTGGCCTTTACCGACGGCAAGACCGTGCGCCCCATGGCCACCTCGCAGGACCACAAGCGCGCGCTCGAGGGTGACAAGGGCCCCAACACCGGTGGCATGGGTGTCTACAGCCCGGTGCCCATCGTGACCGACGAGGAGCACGCCACCATGGTGGCGGTCATGGAGCAGACCGTGGCAGAGCTCGCTGCCGAGGGTATCGACTACCGCGGCTGCCTGTACGGCGGCTTTATGCTCACGCCTGCCGGCCCCAAGGTGCTGGAGTTCAATGCCCGCTTTGGCGATCCCGAGACGCAGGTCGTGCTGCCGCGCCTTAAGAACGACCTGGTCGAGGTCATGCTCGCCTGCGCCAACTGCGAGCTCGATCAGATTGAGCTCGACTGGCGTGACGAGTGGGCCGTGGCCGTTGTCCTGACGAGCGCGGGCTATCCCGGCAGCTACGAGAAGGGCAAGGTCATCACCGGTATCGCCGATGCCGAGGCCATGGAGAACGTGACCGTGTACCACGCCGGCACTGCCGTGGTGGACGGCCAGCTCGTGACCAATGGTGGCCGCGTGCTTGCCGTGACCGCTCTGGGCGACACGTTCGAGAACGCTCGCAACCTTGCCTACGAGGCCTGCGAGAAGATTGATTTTGAGGGTAAGACTCTGCGTCACGACATCGGCCTGCGCGCGCTGCGCGGCCGTGACGCCTGGGATGCCTAAAGTCCGAGAGGAATGAGACGGATGGACGAGAAGAACGAAGAGCTCGTGGATGCGCAGATCGTCGAGGAGGACAGCCGCGTGTATGGGCACGCCGAGGGTGAGCCTGGCGGCGAGGTCGCTGACGAGCCGGTGCTGGTGCTGGGCGATGACGACCCGCACGATGCCGAGCTGCACGAGAAGATTCTTTCGGAGGAGTGTGCCTGGAAGGGCAAGATCCTCGACGTCCACCGTCTTGAGGTGGAGCTGCCTAACGGTCACCGCAGCGCCCGCGACATCATTCGCCATCCGGGTGCGGCGGCCGTTGTGGCGCTGACCGAGAGCGGCAAGATTGTGCTGGTGCGTCAGTACCGCACCGCCATCGACCGTGTGACGGTCGAGATTCCCGCCGGCAAGCTCGACCCGGGCGAGGATCCGCTCGATTGCGCCAAGCGCGAACTGCATGAGGAGACGGGCTTTAGGGCTGGCCGTATTCGCTTTTTGACGTCGATTGTCACGTCCTGCGGTTTTTGCGATGAGATCATCCACATCTACTTGGCTACCAAGCTCGAGTTTGATGCGCCCAACCCCGATGATGACGAGTTTGTCAACGTGGACCTGGTGCCGCTGCACGAGCTGATCGACGCCGTGCTCGACGGCAAGATCGAGGATGCCAAGACCGTCGTGGGCGCCCTGGCCTGCGATAGCATCGCACACCGACTTGGGGGCGCGGAGCTGTAGCGAGCGGGGATGATCCCGCAGGTTTGTGTAAGTCAGCGAAAGTGCTCCATTTGAGACAAGGTGGTCTAAAAGAGGAGGGAAGCGTATGGATATACGCGGCCGACGATTGAAGGCCAGATTGTCTAAATGGGGCGCTTGCAGCGTCGAGACGAAACGCGGCTTGGTAAAACCGCGTAAGGTGATTATGCTGAAGAGGTTTCTTTCTTACTACAAGCCCCAGATGGGGCTTTTTGTTGCCGATACTGTTTGCGCTCTGGTGCTTGCTGCCATCGACCTGGCGTTTCCTATCATTCTGCGCAATTTGACCGGCGGGTTGTTTACCCGGGGTCAGGCTGCCATTATGCAGGCGCTCGGCATGATTGCGGTGGGTCTGGTGCTGATGTATGCCATCCGTTGTGCCTGCCGCTACTTTGTGAGCTATTGGGGCCACGTGATGGGCGCGCGCATGGAGTCTAAGATGCGCGAGGACCTGTTCGACCAGTACGAGCGCTTTAGCTTTGCGTACTTCGATCGCAACAGCTCGGGCGACATGATGAGCCGCGTGGTCAACGACCTGTTCGACATCTGCGAGGCGGCGCATCACGTGCCCGAGTGGATCATCATCTGCGGTATCGAGATCGTCGGGTCGTTTGTGATTCTCTTTACTATTGCTCCAGTGCTGGCACTTGCCATGGCCGTGGTGACGGCGGCATTTGCGGTCATCATGTTTTGGCAGAACATGCGCATGCGCGAGGTCTTTAGCGACAATCGCAAAAAAATCAGCGGCATCAATGCGCAGCTGCAGGATTCGCTGGCGGGCATGCGCGTGGTCAAGAGCTTTGCCAATGAGGAGACCGAGCGCTCTAAGTTCCGCGCCTCCAACAATCGCTACCTTTCGTCCAAGGAAAACATGTATCACGCCATGGGCGTCTATACTGCGACGTATGGCCTGCTCTCGGGCGTGCTGTACGTGATCGTGGTGCTGCTGGGTGGTTGGCTCGTTGCCCAGGGTCAGCTGCAGGCGGTCGATATGGCGACCTTCGCGCTCTACATTTCGCTGTTCTGCACGCCGCTCGAGACACTCGTCAATTCGGCCGAAATGTATCAGAAGGCCATCGCTGGCTTTAAGCGTATGGACGAGGTGCTCTCGACCGCGC
This sequence comes from uncultured Collinsella sp., assembly GCA_934617135.1. Classification (GTDB taxonomy): domain Bacteria; phylum Actinomycetota; class Coriobacteriia; order Coriobacteriales; family Coriobacteriaceae; genus Collinsella. The sequence continues at coordinate 27,448 of CAKTUC010000001.1, forward strand.
CGGATATCCAGGACAAGCCGGGCGCTACGGATCTGCAGGTGACTGCCGGCGCCGTGGATTATCACGACGTGTGCTTTAACTACGAGGACGTTGAGCTGGGCGAGGGTGATGCCGAAGAGCGTCCCGTTATCGACCATATGAATCTGTCCATCAAGCCCGGGCAGACCATCGCTTTGGTTGGCCCTTCGGGCGGTGGCAAGTCCACGACCTGTTCGCTGCTGCCGCGCTTTTATGACGTGGCTGCCGGATCCATTAGCATCGACGGCCAGGACGTGCGCGATGTGACGCAGCAGAGCCTGCGCCGCGCCATCGGCCTGGTGCAGCAGGATGTCTACCTGTTTGACGGAACAATCGGCGAGAACATCGCCTACGGCAAGCCGGCCGCTACGGCAGAAGAGATCGCCGAGGCCGCCCGTCGCGCCAACATCGATGCCTTTATCGAGTCGCTTCCACAGGGCTATGACACGGTCGTGGGCGAGCGCGGCAGCCGTCTTTCGGGCGGACAGAAACAGCGCGTTGCCATCGCGCGCGTGTTTCTCAAGAACCCCAAGATCCTTATTTTGGACGAGGCGACGAGTGCTTTGGATAACGAGAGCGAGGAGGCGGTGCAGGAGTCACTCGAAGAGCTGGCACGCGGCCGTACCACAATCATCATTGCCCATCGTCTTTCGACCATTAAGCATGCCGATGAGATTGCGACCGTTGAGCATGGTCGCGTTGTGGAGCGTGGCACGCACGAGGAGCTTCTCGCCCGTGGCGGCACCTATGCCCGTTACTATCGAATGCAGTTCGAAGGTGCGCGTGCGCACGAGCTCGACTGATTGATTTGACAGGAAGTTTATGGCTGATAAGAACCCTTTGACTCCGGAAGAAGTGACGGAGTTATTCTCCGAAATCGATGCATCCGGCGTCTTGGATCCTACGCTCGCCAAAAAGCGCACCGAGCGCATGCGTGAGAAGGAGGCTGCGGCCAAGCGCGGTGACAAAGCGGCGCTAGCGCAGCTGCGCAGCGAGGACCGCGCGAGCCAGGCAAAACATATCGACCCGCTGTCCGAGGACGATCCTTCGGGTTCGCAGGTGAGTCATACCATTACGAAGACCGCGATGGCCGTGGTCATTGGTATTTTGGTGCTGATCGTGGGCATGCAGATTGGCTACGGCGTGATGCGTCGTCTGAACACCGCCAACCTGTCCGAGAGCGTTTCGGTCGATACCGTTTCGACGGCGCTGAAGGGCGGCCTTGAGTGGGGCAACGGCTTTACGCAGTTCCCACTCGACTTTACCGTCGATGAAGCCGATGAGCGTACGGGCACGGTCGAGGTGACGGTGCTGGACACATCGTCTGCCAACGAGCTCGAGCTGCTGTCCAATGGTCAGATTCAGGCCGCGGCGCTTGCGACCAACGCGCTGCTCAACGATAAGATCGACCGCGTGGTGTATAACGTGCATGCCTATATCGACGAGGATAGCAACATTCAGCACGATTCCTTCTTTGGCATGTTTCCCGCCCAGGGCCACCAGAGCGCCATTTTGACGTTCGTGTGGACCAAGAGCTCATCCAACGCCACGAGTATCGACTGGAAGATGCGCATCGTAAGCATGGACGACACCATTGCCGAGCGCATTCAAAAACAGGTGAACTCGGTTTCGTCGCTGATCGAGGACCCGGTGGTGAGCCAGACCAAGATTGACGAGGAAAAGGCCGAACGTGACCTGGAGCATCGTCTGCATGGCCGCGAGATTTTCCGCGGCGGCAAGCCCGATCGCTCACCGTCCGATCTGCTGGAACAGGACAAGAAAAAGTAAGACGCCATCATCCCGCGTGAGCCACAAGCCCCGCGGGATGATTTTTAATCCCCGTCCCAGAAAAATCATTATGCATAGAAAGTCATAATTATCATTTCGTAAACATTTCGATGAAATTAACGCCATGAGGCATGCTTGCGGTTACAATACCGCGAGGCCTAACTACACACCTTTAAGCCGGTCCTGTGAGACCGGGAAGGAGAATTATGGCGAACAACCATACCGCGGGCGCTGCCGCCCGCACCTTCGCGCCCAGCGAGCTTTGCCAGCGCATGCTGGCCAAAACCAGCAAGGGCACCTGCGGTCCCTGCATCCTGTACCTTGAGGATGGGACCATTTTTTATGGACGTGCATGCGGCGCCGAGGGCACCGCGACCGGCGAAGTCTGCTTCAACACCTCGCTCGAGGGCTACTTTGAGGTCATGACCGACCCGAGCTATGCCGGCCAAATCGTAACCATGACCTATCCGCAGATTGGCAACTACGGCATCGACGAGACCGACGTCCAGTCGGCCTTCCCTGGTGATACCGCTCGTCCCGCGAGCGCTCCCGCCATGCGTGGCATGATCGTCCGCGACATGTGCGCCACGCCTTCCAACTGGCGCTCGGCTGTCAGCGTGCCGGAGTATCTGCGTGTTCACGGCATCGTCGCCATCGAGGGCGTCGATACCCGCGCCCTGGTGCGCCACCTGCGCGACAACGGTTCCAAGATGGGCATTATCTCGACTGAGATTTTCGACGTCGACGAGCTTGCTGAGCGTCTGGCCGCAGCGCCCACGCTGGTGGGCGAGAACCTGGTCAAGACCGTGAGCTGTCCCGAGTCTCATAAGTTTGCAGCTGCCGATCTGCCCGCCACGCATGACTTTGCACTCGCGGAAGCCGCTCCTGCCCGCCACAAAGTGGTCGCTTATGACTGCGGCGTGAAGCGCGGCATTCTGGAGGGTCTCGTCCGCGCCGGCTGCGACCTCACCGTCGTGCCGTGGGACACGCCCGCGAGTGAGGTTCTCGACATGAACCCCGACGGCGTCTTTTTGTCCAACGGCCCTGGCGACCCCGATGCCGTGGTGGAGACCTACGAGCAGGTGCAGCAGCTGATCGGCAAGGTGCCGGTCTTTGGCATTTGCCTGGGCCACCAGATGATCAGCCTTGCCTGCGGTGCTCAGATGGAAAAGCTCAAGTTCGGCCACCGCGGTGGCAACCAGCCGGTTATGAACCTGGTGAGCCGCCGCGTGGAGATCACCGCGCAAAACCATGGCTTTGGCCTGCTGTTCCCCAGCTTGGGCAAGCTCATCCCCGAACTCTCCGGCGGCGAGGCCGAGCATGCGGCCGATGGCGATCTGCGCGCCTGGGTGCGCCGCGGCATCGCGCCGGTCGTGATGAACGAGCGCTTCGGCCGCATTCGCCTGACGCACGTGAACCTCAACGACGGCACCGCCGAGGGTATCCAGCTGCTCGACGCGCCGTGCTTCTCGGTCCAGTACCACCCCGAGGCCTCGCCCGGCCCCACCGATGCCCACTATCTCTTTACCGCCTTTACGCGACTCATGGACGGCGAGGAGAACTACCTGGACATCGACACCGCGAAGGACCGCCTGCAGGGCTGGAACTTCGCCGAGTCCGACGATGGTTCCGCCGTTCTACCGAACGGCGGACCGGTCGACGCTGCGGCTGCATCTGGCACATCATCTTGCCGTTCTGCTTCGGACGCGCGGGCATAAGCCCAGCGCGCCCTCGCATCACGGCAACCTGATGCACCAGCTGCACCCTCGCTGACTTTTCCAAAACATTGAGTCAGCCTCTCTAGGAGGTTTTAAATATGCCGAAACGTACTGACATCAAGCGTATCCTCGTCATTGGTTCGGGCCCCATCGTCATTGGTCAGGCCTGCGAGTTCGACTACTCCGGCGCCCAGGCCTGCAAGGTGCTCAAGGAGGATGGCTTTGAGGTCATCCTGGTCAACTCCAACCCGGCGACCATCATGACCGACCCGGGTCTTGCCGACCGTACCTATGTCGAGCCCATCACCGCCGAGTTTATCGAGCGCGTGATCAAGAAAGAGCATCCGGACGCGCTGCTGCCCACGCTGGGCGGCCAGACCGGTCTGAACGCCGCTGTTGAGCTGGCAAAGGACGGCACACTCGACAAGTACGGCGTCGAGATGATCGGCTGCGACCTTGCCGCCATCGAGCGCGGCGAGGACCGTAAGCTCTTTAACGAGGCCATGGCCGAGATTGGCCTGGAGGTCGCGCGCTCGGGCTATGCCTACAGCGTGGCGGACGCCGAGGCCATCGCCGAGCGCGTGGGTTACCCCTGCGTGCTGCGCCCGAGCTTTACCCTCGGCGGCGCCGGCGGCGGCATCGCACATACCCACGAGGAGCTCGTCTCCATCGTGAGCCAGGGCCTGGAGCTCTCGCCCGCACACGAGGTGCTGGTCGAGGAGTCCATCGAGGGCTGGAAAGAGTACGAGATGGAGGTCATGCGCGACCACGCTGGCAACGGCATCATCGTGTGCTCCATCGAGAACCTCGACCCCATGGGCGTGCACACCGGCGACTCTATCACCGTGGCGCCGGCGCAGACGCTCTCCGACCTTGAGTATCAGCGCATGCGTGTGGCCTCGCTTGCCATTCTGGAGAAGATTGGCGTCGAGACCGGCGGTTCCAACGTGCAGTTTGCCGTGAACCCCAACACCGGTCGCCTGATCGTCATCGAGATGAACCCGCGCGTGAGCCGTTCGTCCGCGCTTGCCTCCAAGGCCACGGGCTTCCCCATCGCCAAGGCCGCCGCGCGCCTGGCCGTGGGCTACACGCTCGACGAGATCGTCAACGACATTACCAAGGCAACGCCTGCCTGCTTTGAGCCCACGATTGACTACTGTGTCGTCAAGGTGCCGCGCTTTGCCTTCGAGAAGTTTAAGGGCACCGATCCTACGCTCACCACGCGCATGAAGGCCGTGGGCGAGATCATGGCGATCGGTCGAACCTTTGAGGAGGCCTTCGGCAAGGCCATGCGCTCGCTGGAGGATGGCCACCAGGGCATTTGCGCCGGTGGCAAGGAGGGTGCCGACAAGCTGAGCGACGATGAGCTCGCCCAGGCCGTGGCTACCCCGACTGAGCACCGCATCTTCTTTGTGGTCGAGGCCCTGCGCCGCGGCTGGGACGTCGCGCGTATCCATGCCATCTGCGGCATCGACCCGTGGTACCTCAACCGTATCAACGACATGGTGCAGGTCCAGGAGAGCATCCGCGGACTGCGCGTGGAGGATATCGACGCCGATGCGATGCGCCTGCTCAAGCAGTACGGCACGAGCGACGCGGAGATCGCCGCGCTGACCGGCTCGGACGAGCGCTTTGTGCGCGCCTACCGCAAGGGTCTGGGCGTGGTTCCCAGTATGAAGACGGTCGATACCTGTGCAGCCGAGTTCTCGAGCGCCACGGAGTACCATTACAAGACGTACGAGAACATCTACCGCACGAGCCCGGATGCCAAGAAGTGCGTTGCCCCCGACGAGACCACGCCGGCGAGCAAGCCCAAGGCCATGATCCTGGGCGCCGGCCCCAACCGCATTGGCCAGGGTATCGAGTTCGATTACTGCTGCGTGCATGCGAGCTACGCGCTGGCCGCCCGCGGCTTTGAGACCATCATGGTCAACTGCAACCCCGAGACCGTCTCGACCGACTACGACACCTCTGACCGCCTGTACTTTGAGCCGCTCACCTACGAGGATGTCATGGACGTTATCGATGTCGAGCGCCCCGACGGCGTCGTGGTGACGCTCGGCGGCCAGACTCCGCTTAAGCTGGCACGCATGCTCGAGGAGAGCGGCGTGAACATTATGGGCACCAAGCCCGATGCCATCGACTTTGCCGAGGACCGCGAGCGTTTTGCCGCCCTGCTCGACAAACTGGGCATCATGTATCCGCCGGCGGGCCAGGCCACCTCGTTTGAGGAGGCCGAGGCGGTGGCCGCGCACATCGGCTACCCGCTGCTGGTGCGTCCGAGCTACGTGCTGGGCGGCCGCGGCATGATGATCGCCTACGATGCCGAGCATCTGCGCGATTACATGGCCGAGGCTGCACGCATCAGCCCCGACTACCCGGTGTATCTGGACCGCTTCCTGGAGGGTGCGATCGAGTCCGACGTCGACGCCCTGTGCGACGGCGAAGAGGTGTATATCGGCGGCATTCTGGAGCACATCGAGGAGGCCGGCATCCATTCCGGCGACTCCGCGACCTGCATCCCGCCGTTCAGCTTTAGCGAGAGCCTGCAGGCGAAGCTTCGCGAGACCACGCGCCGCATCGCGATGGCGCTAGGCGTGCGCGGCCTGGTCAACGTGCAGTACGCCATCAAGGGCGAGACCGTCTACGTGATCGAGGCCAACCCGCGCGCGAGCCGCACCGTGCCGTTTATTTCCAAGGCCACCGGCGTGCCGCTGGCCAAGTGTGCGGCGCGTATCATGGCGGGCGATTCCATCGCGAGCCTGGGCCTGCCGAGCGACGAGCGTCAGCTCGATTGGTTCTGCATGAAGGAAGCCGTTATGCCCTGGGGCCGTTTCCCGGGTGCCGACGTTATCCTGGGGCCCGAGATGAAGTCGACGGGCGAGGTCATGGGCATTGCCAAGAGCTATCCCGAGGCATACGCCAAGACACAGTTGGCGATCGATTACAAGCTGCCCGATCCCAGCAGCGGCAAGGTGTTCATCAGCGTGTGCGACCGCGACAAGCGCCATATCCTTTCGGTCGCGCGTATCCTGCGCTACCTGGGCTTTGACATCTGCTCTACCGAGGGTACGGCACGCGTGCTGCGTGGCGGCAACGTGACCTGCGAGGTCGTGGAGAAGATCAGCGGCCCGCACGACGGCGAGCGTCCCAACATCGGTGACCTGATCGCCGACGGCAAGATCGCGGTGATCGTCAACACGCCGTACGGCCCGGGTTCGCGTGGCGACGGCTACCTGCTGCGTACTGAGGCCGTGCGCCGCGGCGTGACCTGCGTGACCGCGATGTCCGCGGCCAACACGTACGTGAGCGCCATCGAGGCCGTGCGCGAGGACCAGCAGGGTCACGGTAGCGCCAACGACATGGGCATGGACGTCATCGCCCTGCAGGACCTGCCGCAGTACACGGTGTAGAGTGACCTGTCCGGCCGGGGCGGGGGCCGAGTTCCCCCTTCGCTCCGGCTGCAAGCAGAGTCGCTCAGTGGGAAACTCGATCCCCCGCCCCGGCCTGCGGTGACTTGGTCGCACCGTGTGCTGCAGAAGGGGCTTTGCGCGATGACTTAGGCTAAAGAGGATTCGGATGTCGAGTGAGGATTTTGTTCCTTGGGGAGCTTGGATTTGGGCTCTACGTGGGACGGAATCCTCGCTCGTTTTGTTGATGGGACATTTTCCTCGCTCGGTTGCCCATGGACCGTGCGCCCCGGCCATTGCATCTTCGTGGTGAAGGTCGTCTTGCCGGCGGCGATGTGCACGTGGAGTTGGGTTCGACTGTCGCAGCTGATGAGGACGCCGACTTCGAACGGGGCTCCCGGATGCCGAGCAAAGCGGAAACCTGTCACCCCGGGCTTCCGCACAGAGTCGATTAGGGGGAGGGACAACCTCGCCTGCGTCGTGCTTGCGATAGCTTGACAGGAATTATTACGCAAAATCTAAGATGTTTCAAAGACGCGAAGTAGATGATATATTTTACTTCGCGTTTCCTAATGGTTTTGAATTTTGCGAAGTAGGTTGCCATGAAACTTATAGATCGCCCGTTCTACATGAGCAAGCTTTCCAAGGTGGCAGGTACGCCTGATATCAAGGTGATCACCGGAATCAGGCGATGCGGAAAATCGAAATTGCTTGAGGCGTTTGCCAGCCAACTTCGTTCAAACGACCCCTCGGCCAACGTCATACACGTCAACTTCAATCTACTTGAGTTCGAGCCGTTGGCGGAATACCATGCGCTGCATACATATGTTGAAAAGCACTATATCGAGGGTTGCCGGAATATCGTCATGATCGACGAGGTCCAGATGTGTGAAGGGTTCGAGCGGGCTATCAACAGTCTTCATGCGTCAGAGAAATATGACATTTACATCACGGGGTCGAATGCCTTTCTTCTCTCAAGCGACCTCTCGACGTTGTTCACGGGAAGAACGGTGGAGATCGAGGTCTTTCCGTTTTCACTTGCGGAGTTCTCGGCGTATCACGAGATCACTTCTCCAGCCGAGGCCCTTGCTCGCTATGTCCGCGAGGGAGGAATGCCGGGTTCCTATATCTACCAGGACGAAAGGATGCGTTTCTCATACATCTCGGATGTGCTTGAAACTCTTATCCTGCGCGACATCAGACAAAAATATCGTATACGTAATGCAGAGCAGCTTAAACGTTCCTGCGAGTTCCTGATGGATAACGTCGGAAATATCTCTTCTCTCAAGGGGATGGCGGCCGAGCTTTCACGAGCGAACCTTAAGATAAGCGACAAGACGCTGGCTGTGTATATCGACTACCTGTGTAATGCGTTTGCGTTCTACCGGTTTCGTCGCTTTGACGTCTCAGGAAAGAAATACCTGTCGACGGGAGATAAATACTACCTGGCCGACCATTCGTTTCGTTACGCCGCGCTTGGCACGAAAAAGCTCGATTTTGGCCATGTTTACGAGAATATGGTGGCAATCGAGCTTATGCGCCGCGGATGGGAAGTCTACGTGGGCGTTCTCTACCAAAAGGAAGTAGACTTTGTCGCCATCAGGCGTGACCGCCGTGTCTATATCCAGGTGAGTGACGACATTTCCCAAGAAGCGACGCTTAAGCGTGAGCTTGATCCGCTGCGACGGATTCGAGACGCCTATCCCAAGTGCGTCATCGCCCGAACAGGGCACGAAACGACTGATTGGGATGGCATCAAGGTCGTCGACCTGGCACGATGGCTTATGGGTGAATCAGGCGAGCTGGCCGTCTAGCACGCGATGACGCAGGCTGAAACGAACGAGCGAAGATTTCTAAACCCAGCAACGAAACAGCTCACTATCCTCCGTCAACCTTTCATCAAAACTAAATCGGTTAACGTACGTCATAGCAATCCACGGTAGGTCCCCGGGTGCCCCGCGGCGCGCCGGGTTTATTATCTGAGCGACTTTGCGAAGCAAGGGGAGCGAAGATAAAAACCCGGCGCGCCGCGGGGCACCCGGGGACCGCAGGGACGGGAGCAGCTATACTACTCTCAGTAGTTAAGGGTCGCGGATTCGCTGCGTCACCGCTCTCAACAGGAGGTCTTTGTTTATGGCAGATCAGAAGCCGGTTGTCGGGATCATCATGGGCTCCAAGTCCGATCTGGGCGTTATGGAAGGTTGCACCGCCGAGCTCGAGGCGCTGGGTGTGCCCTATGAGCTCGTGATCGCGAGTGCGCACCGCACGCCGGCGAAGGTCCACGAGTGGGCCTCGACTGCTGCCGACCGCGGCATCAAGGTGATTATTGCTGCTGCCGGCAAGGCTGCTCACCTGGGCGGTGTCGTGGCTGCGTTTACGCCGCTGCCGGTCATCGGCGTGCCTATGAAGACGAGCGATCTGGGTGGCATGGACTCGCTGCTGTCGATGGTGCAGATGCCTTCGGGCGTGCCCGTGGCCTGCGTTGCCATTAACGGTGCCAAGAACGCTGCCATCTACGCCACGCAGATTCTGGGCGCATGCGACCCCGAGTACCGCAAGGTTATCGAAAAGATGAAGCAGGAGATGGCTGACGCCTAAGCGCTCTGCCAGTTCATTTGCAGCATAAGGAGAGCCATGTCCGACTATCAGGGAAAGCGTTTTTCGGCTTCTCGGATTCCCGATCCAGCCAAGTCGGGAGGCGCCCATGCGCCGCAGCAGGGCCGGACATCCTCTCCGCAGCAGCCGCGCGCGCCGCGCCCCGTGACGCCGGCGAAGCGTCGTCGTCAGGATACGCCTGCTGCGTATCGACCCTCGTCATACAGCACGGCAAAGAAGCCGCCCCGGTCTTCGTCGCACGCCGCGCCGTCGGATTATGCTGAGCCGCCGCGCAAGAAGCGCCGCTCCGTCATCCCCATCCTGCTCATCATCATCGGCATCGGTCTGATTGTTGCCGCCGCTGCCATCTTTATCAACGCTCAGATTGGCTACAAGCAGGCGAGCGAGTCGTATCAAAAGATCGAAAAGCAATATGTGAGCGACAAGGACGCCAGTGGCGTGCCGATTATCGACTTCAATGCGCTCGCTCAGACAAATCCCGAGGTTGTGGGCTGGATTTACGCACCCGGAACCAATATCAACTACCCCGTGGTGCAGACCAACAACAACTCCAAGTACCTCAATACGCTGTTCGACGGCACCGCCAATGCGTCGGGTGCCATCTTCTTGGATAGCGACGATACCGCGCCGGGCATGGTGGATCAGCAGACCACGATTTACGGCCATCACATGAACGACGGGTCGATGTTCAACGTGATCTCGGAGACCACCGATCAGGCGACGTTCGACAGCATGGAATACGTGTACTACATCACGCGTGACGCGACGTATAAGCTGCGCCCGCTGGCGACCAAGGTCGTTGAGGACACGTACGCCAAGGCGCGCACGCCCAACTTTGAGGGCGATGATGGGCTGACGAATTATCTGTCCGAGATGCTCGACGATGCCTCTGCCGCGGCAAGCGATGCCACCGATCGTGCTGCTTCGGCAACCAAGGTCGTAACGCTCGTGACCTGCCGATCGCTATCGCTGAGCAACACGCGAGCCGTCATGGTGCTCACGCCGGTCGAGGAGTAAGTTGTCCGACGCGGGGATTGGAAAATCAGAGGGAGAAATAATGCTTGAGAGTGGCAAATCGATGCCTTCGGTCGACGCTTGGCTTCGCGAGGCGAAGGCCGACGCTTCGGCGTCCGGGTGCGGTATGTACCTGACGCATAACGGCGTGGTGCGCGCGACGCCTAAGTCCGAGGTGCGTGGGGTCGAGACCGATGGCGTGGCGCCCGGACATAAGGTGGGCGGCATGGTGTTTGGCTTCGATGCCAAAAAGGTGCAGGCCGCTATCGAGGCAACGCGCGCGATGCCGGGTATCGGCTACGTGCGCGTGTGGCTGGCGAGCGGCGAGCTTGCCGTGGGCGACGACATCATGCTCGTGCTCATTGGCGGGGACATTCGACCGCATGTGGTCGATGCGTTGCAGGCGCTCGTCGGTACCATCAAGAACGAGTGCGTGAGCGAGGTCGAGCGCGAGGCATAAGGCCGGCAGCGGCGCTCGCCAACAAAAAGCCCGCTGGCAGTTGGTCTGCCAGCGGGCTTTTCTGTGCGTTGGAAAATCTCGGCATCGCGTAGCGCTACACGCGCGTCGCATCCTTGGGGCTCATGGTCATGCTCTGGAAGCGGTTCTCCATGTAGTCGTTATCGAAATACTTGCCGTAGAACTGCGCGACGGGAATATCCGGCTCCGTGCCGTTGACGCGCTGGTACCAGTAGTCGAGCGACTGCAGCGTCATGACGCCGTCGACCAGCATAATGACGGTAAAGATGACGGTAGCCGAGTAGCGACTCTTCCACGGAATCATGTTGATGAGCTTGAGCAGCCTCGGCAGCAGCAGCTTGATCCAGATAAGGCCACCCAGGCCCCACAGGCAGGCAAAGCCCGTGCAGGTGCGTCCGCCCGTAAGGACGGCGAGCGGGTCGGGCATGCCGAACAACTTCATGTGCGAGTAGCTCCACGAGACCACGCCGAACGAGGTCTGCATAAACCAGCCCACGAACACCTCAAAGCTCGCGCCGAGCACAGCGCTTACCAGGAAAATGATGATGGGGTTCTTTTTGTAGAAGCGGTTGAGTACCATGGTCATGAGCACGGCGCCAAAGCCGTAGATGGGGCTGAAGGGGCCGAACAGCATACCGGCGCGGTCCTGGTAGACGCCCGGGTCGTCGACCGTCATGTGCCAGATGTCCTCGGCAATCAGACCGAGTATGCAGCAGACGAAGAATACCCAGAACAGGTTGAAGTAGTTGAGCTTGATGTAGCCCTCGCCGGTCTCGTCGCGACCGAGCATGCCCTCGGCGGCGGCGTCACGGTCGAGCATCTCCTGCAGGCGGCGCTGCAACTCGCGCTCCTGGCGCAGCGTGGGGTCGACGGTGGCCGAAAGCGCAATGAGGATGCCGAGCTGGATCGCGGGGCGCAGTAGGAAGGGCCCGATACCCTGGAGCATCACGTCGACCAAAAGTTCGACGACGGTGAATGCAATAAGGATGTAGGACAGGCGGGCGGCGTTGCGGCGCTGGTTTTTGATAAGGTCCAGGCCAAAGATGATCAGGATGACGGCACTTGCCGCAGAGAGCATGATACCGGCGACGATGAGTCCGACCGCGAGCAGCATATTGTCGCCGAGCTTTTCGGCGGCGTTGCCGTTAATGAGTGCGGTGATGACCTGCCACATGAAGGCGCCGACCGACGGGAGCGTGCCCACGCCGGACAGGATGCACAGGACGGCGTACACCTTAATGATGAGCGGGATCTTCTTGACCTCTGTGGCGCTGGGGACGCTGGGGTCGAGTTCGTTTCGATCCATACATAACCTTTCTCGCTTTGTTGCAGTTTTAAGGATACGCCGCCGACCTGCCAAAAGACAGGACGAACGTCCCAATTGCAGCTTTGTAATCCTCAACGGTGGACGCGGCGGCCATCTGGGGGCCTGGGAGCTTGTGCTGGACAGACCAATAAAATGTTAGGAAGCAAAACGGATTATTAGCTCGGTGGGCTTTTAAAAAGCGCTGCTCATGCGCTGGGGAGTGCGTCACGCCGTGCGTATAATAAGGCGGGTAACGCCAAAATACGAGGCTCTGAGGGGATGCCATGTCTCAAGAAACCATCCGCGCGGCCGAGCGTGCCGCGGGACAGGTGAAGACCATGTCGACGTATGATCCGGACTCCGACCAGCTGCATGAGGAATGCGGCATTTTTGGTGTCTGGGCGCCCGATCGCGACGTGGCTCGACTGACGTACTTTGGCCTGCGTGCGCTGCAGCACCGCGGCCAGGAATCGGCGGGAATCGCCGTGGGTGATGGCGGAACGGTTATGGTCCGTAAAGATCTGGGCCTGCTCGACCGCGTGTTTTCCAATGCCGACTTGTCGACGCTCTCCGGCCAGCTGGCCGTGGGCCATGTGCGCTACGGCACCGCCGGCGCCAAGAGCTGGGAGGCCTCTCAGCCGCACCTCTCGACCATCAATAGCGTGATCATCGCGCTCGCTCACAACGGCACCCTCGTCAACACCGACGAGCTGCGCCGCCAGCTGATCGAGCTGGGCGTGCCGTTCCTCTCCAACTCGGATTCCGAGGTCGCGACCAAGCTCATCGGCTACTTTACCCAGCGTACGGGCCATCTGCGCGAGGGCATTCGCAAGACCATGGAGCTCGTGCGCGGCGGCTACGCCATGACGCTCATCAACGAGCAGGCGCTCTATGCCTTCCGCGACCCGCACGGCATTCGCCCGCTCGTGCTGGGCAAGCTCGTAGACGAGGGCCTGGACCAGGCCGATGCCGCATCCGTTTCGCAGCTGCCGTCGCAGGACGACGCGGCAACGGTCGACGCCGCCACCCATGTCACCCGCGCCGGCGGTTGGGTCGTTGCCTCCGAGACTTGCGCGCTCGACATCGTGGGCGCCGAGTATGTGCGCGACGTCCGTCCCGGCGAGATCTTGCGCATCAGCGCCGAGGGTCTTGTGTCCGAGCAGGGCGTGCCTGCCGCCGAAGAGCCCGCCAACTGCATCTTTGAGCAGGTTTACTTTGCCCGCCCCGACTCCATCATGAACGGCAAGAGCGTCTACGCCTGCCGCTACGACATGGGTCGTCAGCTGGCACACGAGGAGCCCGTCGAGGCCGACTTGGTTATCGGCGTGCCCGACTCCGGCCTGCCGCCCGCAGAGGGCTATTCGCACGAGAGCGGCATTCCCTTTGGCGAGGGCCTCATCAAGAACCGCTACGTGGGCCGCACGTTTATCGAACCCACGCAGGAGCTGCGCGCCATGGGCGTGCGCATGAAGCTCAATCCGCTGCGCGACAACATCGAGGGCAAGCGCCTGGTCGTCATCGACGACTCCATCGTCCGCGGCACCACCATGGTGCAGCTCGTCAAGATGCTGCGCAACGCCGGCGCCAAGGAGATTCACATCCGCATCAACTCGCCCGAGGTCATCTGGCCGTGCTTCTACGGCATCGATACCGACGTGCAGTCGCAGCTCATTAGCGCCAACAAGACGGTTGACGAGATTTGCGAGTACATCGGCGCCGATTCGCTGGCCTTCCTTTCGGTCGAGGGCCTGCTGAAGGTTATGCCCAAGGGCGGCTACTGCGATGCGTGCTTTACCGGCCGCTACCCCGTGGCGATTCCCGAGAGCTTTGGCCGCGACAAGTTCATGGAGGGCTTTAAGCCCCGCAACCTGGACAAGCCACTGCACTTTGACGACGACGCCGTGGTCGAGAAATACGACGACCGCAGCTGGGAAGAGGAGCACGGCGAGGCCTAAAGCCTGCCATGTGGGGACAGGTTTATTTTGGCAGGTTTTACCTGCGGTTTTGTTGATATGACGGCGCGTGCTGCTATGACATGCGCCGAGATAGACGCAACTATGAGCACCGTTTGGCGCCCGGGCGGCAAACGGTAATGGGAGAGGAAGGCTCAGATGAGCGACAGCAAGCATGTGACGTACGAGGACGCCGGCGTCGATACCGCCGAGGGCGGCCGCGCCGTCGACGCTATTAAGCAGATGGTCAAGGACACCAATCGCCCCGAGGTTATCGGCGGCATCGGTGGTTTTGGTGGCCTGTTCTCGGCCGCCGCGCTTAAGGATATGGAAGACCCGATCCTGATCAGTGGCACCGACGGCGTGGGCACCAAGCTCGTGCTCGCTCAGATCATGGACCGCCACGAGACGGTGGGCCAGGACCTGGTCGCCATGTGCGTGAACGACATTCTGGCTTCGGGCGCCGAGCCGCTGTTCTTCCTGGATTACGTTGCCATCGGTCACATCGAGGCCGAGCATATGGCGAAGATCATCAAGGGCGTGGCCGACGGCTGCAAGCTCGCGGGCTGCGCGCTCGTGGGCGGCGAGATGGCCGAGCACCCGGGCGTTATGGCCCCTGCCGACTACGACCTCGCCGGCTTTACCGTGGGTGTTGTCGATCGTCCCAAGATGCTCGATCCCGCGAACGTACGTCCCGGCGATGTGATCCTGGGTCTGCCTTCCACCGGCGTGCACTCCAACGGCTATTCGCTCGTGCGCAAGGTCATCGGCGTCGACGGCATCAAGCCGGGTACGCCCGAGGCCGCCGCTAAGGCCGAGGAGCTGAGCCGCCCGCTCGAGGAGCTCGGTGGCGCTTCGCTGGCCGACGCTCTGCTTGCCCCCACGCGCATCTATGTGAAGCCGATTCTGGAGCTGCTCCGCGGCGGCGCCAACGTTCACGCCATTGCCCATATCACCGGCGGCGGCATCACCGAGAACCTCAACCGCGCCCTCGCGCATGACGTCGACGCCGTGGTCACCCGCAACGGTGCCGAGATGGGCTGGGACGTTCCGCCCGTCATCACCTACGTGTCGCGCCAGGCCGAGCTCGCGCCCAACGAGGCGTGCAAGACCTTCAACATGGGCGTTGGCCTGTGCCTGATCGTTGCCCCCGAGGACGAGGCCGCTGTGACCGAGGCTCTGGTTGCGCTCGGCGAGACGCCGTTCCGCGTGGGCGAGTGCGTCGAGGGTTCCGGTAAGGTCGTGTACTCCGATGAGCGCTAACGAGCAGATGGCTGCTGCCGAAGGCCTGGGCTTTGTGCCTTACACCCGTCCGACCGGCACCGATACGGCCGAGCCGCTCAAGATCGGCGTGCTCATCAGCGGTTCGGGTACCAACCTGCAGGCGCTGATCGACCTGATCGCCGCCGGCAAGCTCAACGCCTCGATTGAACTTGTGGTGTCGAGCCGTCCTTCGGCAAAGGGTCTGCAGCGTGCCGAGCGTGCGGGCATCCAGACGCTCACGCTGTCCAAGGATGTCTATGCCGATCCCATCGCTGCCGACGAGATCATCGCGCACGAGCTGCTCGAGCGTGGCTGCGAGTACGTGGTCATGGCCGGTTACATGCGCATGGTGCACACGCCGCTGCTGGCGGCGTTCCCCAACCGCGTGGTCAACCTGCATCCGGCGTTGCTGCCGAGCTTTACCGGTGCCCACGCGATTGACGATGCGTTCGCTCGCGGCGTCAAGGTGACCGGCGTGACCGTGCACTTTGCCAACGAGATCTACGACAACGGCCCCATCATCGCCCAGCGCGCGCTGGCTGTTGAGGAGGGCTGGGACGTCGACACGCTCGAGGAGCACATCCATGCGATCGAGCACGTGCTGTATCCCGAGGTCGTGCAAATGCTCGCCGACGGCCGCGTCCACGTGCTGGAGAGCGGCAAGGTCGCAATTGATGCGGCGCGCTAGCGCGTGTAAATGGGTCGCCTAGGTTTCGTTGAGGTGTAAACAATCAGAATAGCCGATTGGGGCATATGGAATCACGTGTGACCCAATCGGCTTTTACTATCTCTTTGATTTCGGGCTCCTGATAACGTGACGGGTGGTCTCGAAAAATGAGGGCGGTTGGCTGCGCGCATGATATGGATATCAGCAGCGATATCTCCATCTCGATAAATAAAGATGGCTTCAAGTTGAGCATCGGTTCGGACTTCGAGGTGCGGCCCTGTTCAGCGAAAATTCTTACACTAACACTCATGCCGTGAGCTAGGATAACTAGCCGGTATAGGGTCACTTGAGCGGGTATGCGTCTGTTCAAGCGGCCTATTGGCTTGCTTAAGAAATAGTTAAACTACGTAGCGTACAGCGCGTGAGTGACTTACGACTCAGCGAAACTAAAGGGAATCGGAGAAGAAGGCCCATGTTTTGCCCCAAATGCGGTAGCAAAATAAGCGACGATGCGCGATTCTGTACCGAATGCGGCCTGCCCTTGGGCGGGCTCTCGGGCAAGACTGCGGCCGAGGAGGGGCCCAAGGCCGAGCCGTCGGAGCGAGAATCATCGTCCGCTGAAGTCATATTGGAACCCACAGATACCGAAACGGACTCTGCGATAGGATCCGCGAATGCCGGGTCCACAGCAGAACCGAGTCCCGAACCGGTCTCGAAGACTGCGAGTAGCGGTCACTCCCAGATGTACAACTTCTTTATGCAACGCTGTCAGGTCGGTAACCGCCTAGTGCCGCAGTTCGCTATCATGATCGCCGCATTTATCGCCGCGGCAGGCATCGCTTACGCTGCTTTCATGCTCTACAAGAACGTCATCGAGCCCAATCTCCAGCAGCAATCCGTGCAGCAGGAGCAAACGACCGAAAGGCCCAAGAAGGACGAGAGAGCGGCCGAAGAAGTTGTCTATACGTTGGAGGCAAAATCATTGACGGTGTCTGCTCCGGTCGACCCTATGTTAAATCGGGGCGAGCGGACTGACATGGAATGGTCCTATCCGCAACTTAAGAGCTCCGCCAAAGACGACATCACAGGCAAAATTAACAAGGCGATTCTCGAGCCACTTCAAATTGATGCGGAGCGAACGAATCGAGCATCAGATAATGAGCAATCAAATGCTGAGTTGTACCCCGACGGCGAATTTCCCTGCATATCGAGAAACGTGACGGTTACGTACATGGATGAGAACTATTTTTGTATCCGTGACGAGCGCTATTCGACGGGATGGGGCCCGCATGGCGACACGGTTGTGACTGGTGTTATTTTTGATTTGCATACGGGTGATACTGTTAGTCCTCAGGACATGTTTGGCATTGATACCGAGGATCTTGCCAGTTCTATGAGTTCGGCAGTTTGGCCGTATCTTACGGAAATAGGCAGAGAGTATCCGTCTGACTACAACTCTATGCTCATGCGGAGCAATTCTTCAGACTATTCAATCAAGGGTTCAACATGCTTGTATGTGACATCCAAGGGGCTGGTGTATCGCACCGAAGACTATGAGCTCGGTACTTTTGCGGACGGCAATTGCGAGATTTTGGTTGCGTCCTGGGATGATGAGTCTCAAGTTGGGTCCGAAGTAACCCCTGATGAGGTCAAGGACGGTACAACGGTGAAAGTCGATAAGGAGGACTAACATGTTCTGTCCCAACTGTGGATTTGAGCTTGATGGCGATTTACGATACTGCACCGAGTGTGGCTATGCACTCGAAGATGCAAAGGCGGTGCTGAACTCTGCCAGCAACGAAGTGGCAGAAGATCCTTCCGTTATCAATGAGGCTGCGGAAGAGATTTTCGCTAGTGACGAAACGGAGAAGGAGCCTTCCGCCGGTGCCGAGGCGGGGGAGGAAAAGTCGCCCGTGGAGAGCGAGCCCGTAGCGGACGAAGAAGACGACCAGCCTAAAGACGACGTGTCGTCCGGTGCAACGCCTTCGATTCCTGCCGTGCGCGCCGACCGGCCAAAACCGAGCAATCCGGTCGCCAAGCCCGTCGCGGCGCCAGCCCCTGTTCCTGCGGTGAATGCATCCGCACGGAAAAAGGAGCCCAAGGCGCTCTATATCGTTGGTATCGTCGTTGGTCTGGCGGTCGTTGCCATCTTTAGCTACCTGCTGTTCTTTGGCAAGTCCGGCGGCGACGTTGCCCATTACGGCCAGGACAAGGCCATCGTGGTGGTCCAAGAATCCAAGATCACCCCGACCGACGCAAAGGGCGAGAAGCTCAAGAAGTACTCGGTGACCCTGAACGGCGATAACGGCTACAGCACCAACGCTGAGGTTAAGGGTGACGAGGGCTTCACGGTAAGCCAGTTTCCCGATGTTAAACCGGGAAAATACACCCTTACCGTTAAGGACTCCAAGTCAAAAGTCGAGTGGAGCATTCCTGTCAAAGTCGTCGATAACTCTAAATCCGCTGATGCCGAAAAAGAGGTTTCCCTCGAGGTGCCTAAGGCCAACGAGGCCGATACAAAGACAGACGAAGGCGACAAGAAGGATGGAGGCACCGCTGCGGACAATACCGCTGCGTATGCCGCTTACAAGCAAAAGTGCCAGGAATACCTCGCGTGCTATGGAGAGCCACAAATTGTTGAGGTGACTGATTCTGTCTATGCGATGCGAGGGCTTTGTCTTGTCGACCTCGTTGATTTTGATCAGGATGGCCAGCCTGAGTTCTTGACCGTTTTGAACGGTATGAGCGATGACGAATTAAAGAGTGCTTGGAATGGAGATACAGAGGGACTTCAGAAGTCCTACACCGTAGAGGTTTGGTCGGCAGTTGATGGTGGCGTCAAGAGGCTTTACAGTCAAAATTGGCTTGATAACAGCAACGGAGGAACGATGTTTCTTCCACTGATTAAAGCGGATGGCGGCAGCATCCTCGTAAGTCAAAGAACATATGAGATGAGCAATGCGATTACGGCATTGCTTGCTGGCAGGCAGGCTTTGGCCGGGGACAATACTTCGGTATATGGCAAGAAAGGCGATGTTTTTTCGCTTGTAGGCAACTACGAGTCCTGGGGAGTTGCGCCGAGCGAGGGCAATGGCTACGAAGGCTATTATGCGTCGGAGGGCAAGGAAATTTCCGAGACGGACTATAATGCCCTATATCAGCAATTTGGCTATGGGCACAATTACCGGACATACTACTTCCTTGATTTCTCGACCTCAGGTTTCGACTCTATTTCGGGGGAATCCCACGTCGATCCCAATCAAGTTGCGGAAGTCACCAAAGATACGCTCAAAAAGGTGGGAATCGAATAAAAACTGAAAGGGGCTTGGAAAACTGTTTCCAAGCCCCTTTCTTATAGTAGTTGCTCGAGCCCAACAAGCCTCACGCTGCCTGTTTGAGCCGCTCTATTTTGACACGCTTTGGTAAATCCACTCTTGCTAAACAAGTAGTACTGTTTGATCGGCCGGCCCAGCAGCGCCCCGCGCCGCTCGAGTGTTTCAAGAACGTCAGTATCTACAGGCTCGTTTCTCCATTTGCACTCGCCAAGGATGAGCTCCCCATCGGCGTCCTCAAGCACAACGTCAATCTCTTCTTGCCGGCGCGTGTTCGGGTTCGTGCCCCACCAAGAGCCGATTGCCTTGGGCAGCACATCCAGCTCGCTCTCAACAACCTGCCGCATCAACCACTGGCGGCACACTTCTTCAAATGAGGGACCCACAAAGGTGGACAAATCATGCTTGGCGATACGCGCGGCCACAGCGGCTCCGAGCCCCTCCTCAATTGTTCCCGCGTACTGTGGAACAAACCGATACCAAAACCTAAACAAGTTGTCGCAGATCCGATAGATTACTTGACGTTTTGTTGCATTTACAACAGGCGTGACGCGCCCAACGATTCGCAGCTCGATCAATGCGTCGAGCAGTCGCGCGACCTGTGGCGTTGCGAGGTGGGTAACATCGGCAATCTCTTTGGAGCGTACATAGCCGTTGGCAATGGCGGTTATGACGGCATTGTAGATAGCTGGGCTGCGGACCTCTTGCAGCAGATAGCTCTGGGGTTCGGCATACAAAAACGCATCTTGACGCAATAGCGCATGTTCAAGGTTCCATTGAGTGGAACGCGTGCCATCGAGCTGCGATAGATAGAGCGGCATCCCGCCAACAACGGAATACAGCTCGATGACCCGTTCGATGGGTGCATCGGGAAGCATGAGCGCCACGTCAAAGATGGTGAAGGGGTCAATGCGCAGCTGCATGGTGCGGCGCCCATAAAGAGGGCTTTGGTGTCCTAGTACCTGGTGTTCCATAAAGCTCATGGACGATCCGCAGAGCACGAGGAACAGCTTGCTCGTGTCTTTATGTCGATCGATAAGTGTTTGCAGGCACGACGAGACGCCCGGGTCGCTCTCGGCGAGGTAGGGATACTCGTCAATAATCAGAACGATTCGCTCTGTCTTGGCGTGTTCGAAGACGGATTCGAGTGCAACCTGGATAGAGGGGAACGCTGCTCTTGCGGCGCTATTGCCAAGTATCTCGCGGCTGAGCAGCGCGAGGTTTTCGCTTGCAACGGTTTGCTGCCCGGTAAAGAAGATCACATGGGGTTTGCCCTGTGTAAAGACGCGAAGCAGGCTGGTTTTACCCACGCGACGCCTTCCATAGACTACGGCAAACTGAAAGGAACCCTTTTGATAGGCGGTTTCCAGGGATTCAAGCTCTTCCCGACGTCCAACAAACATGATGTGCCTCGCTCATATACGTATTACTAACATATATATTACTAACACTTATATGAGCAAATTTTCACCCGTCAATCGGATGGCAAAGAAATGACAGCGTTTCTACTTAACGTGGCGCTTGAGTCTGGCATAGTCCTGAACCTGCTTTTTGCGCTTGGCGTTGAGGAGGTTGTTGAGGTCGAGCTTCTCGGCGGTGCAGCGTTTGAGTAGCTCGGAGCTGTCAAAGCCGTTTGACTCAATGTCTTCATCCAGATCGTGCTTGAGCTTGGTCCATTTGTTGAGCTGCGAGCGCACGTAGGCCGCGGGACGTTCTATTTCGTTGGCGATGTCGCGTACGCCGGCGCCCGTTCCAAACAACTCGCGTATCTTTGCCGTCTCCTTGCGCGTGCGCTCGTTTTTGGCATCGGTCTTGCATCGATCGCTGCAATAGTGCCGTTTGACGCCACGATGCCCGGCAAGTGAGTAGGCGCGTCCGCACTGCTCGCAATAGCCAATTTTGACGGTGCTCAGCTTACGCGAAAAATCAAACCAGAGCCATGAGAGATAGCTGTCAAAGGAGAGGAACCCTGTGGAATCGTTGCCCTGGAACACATCCACGTGCGCGCCCGAGAGATGCGAGATCACGAGCGCCTGTACCAAAGCGGTGAGTGCATCGCGGTCATCGTTGTCAAGTTCTTCGCGGCGCTCCTGGATATCTGCTTGAGGGTCGATTACATAGAAGCTCTCCTCGCTATTGTTAACCTTGAGTCGCGCTGAAATCTCCAAGCTGGAGTCTTCGTCCATGTAGAACATCGCCTGCAAAACACTGAAGTCATTGGCGGTGAGCTCGTGTTCAAAAGAGAGCACGTTGAGTGCAACGAGGGATTCTTCCTCGTCGATCATAAACATAAAGGCGTAGAAATATCCCGCATCGGATTCGATTTTGCGCACGATGGGCAGGCTTTTGAATGAGTCGGTATAATCTCCGCCCGCCCTCAGGATAGTGGTGTAGATCTTGAAGGATGATCCGTTTGCCGCGCAGGTCACCACTGATTTCTCGATTCTTTCCAATGCAGAGACCTTTGCGATGGTGCAGCTCCCGTTGAGGTATTCCTGGATGCGCATGGCAATAAGTGCTGCCATCGCGGCATTGGCCCAATCGCGTACGGATTCTATTGCGTGCTTGCCAAAAAGTGGCCCGGTCTGTTCGGCGTAATCAAGTACGCTAAAGAGGCTTGCGCGGAAGGGCTGCTCTTTAACGGCGGTGGGTTCGATGCATGATGCCAGCCTGATCAGATCGGCATGGCGCTCGCTGTGTGCGGGTCCTTCGTTGCTTTTGCAGCCGGCCAGCTCGGTGGGCATATAGAGTTCAAAGACAAGCTGGGCCTCGCCAACGGGCCTATTGGGTTCGTTCTCTATGAGGTTGACTTTCTTAAACGGAATCGAACCTTCAACGGTGCGTATTTGGGAGAACTCAAACATTGTTACCCCTGTCTCTAGCTGCAGATTTAATAGCGTAGCACGTTTAGGAAAATTACCCGGTCAAAATCTCTATATCGGATAAACGACAAACCGTATCTTGTGATCGCCAAGAAAAGGGGTAACGAGAAAGGACCCGATTATGCATTGCAAACAGTGTGGAGCAGAGATTAACGACGGCGCCAAGTTCTGCGGCGTGTGCGGAACGCCTACGGTCGCGGCTGCGGCCAGCACAGCGGGAGATGCGATTTACGTCGAGGCCCGGCCAATTGAGAGCCAGTCTGTCGAGGCTCAGTTTCAAGCGGCGGAGGATGCAGAGGACGCTTCTTGCCTGCAAGATTCACTTCGCGAGTCCATCGGGTCCCTTGCGCGAGCGTCGGTGATTTCGTTGCTCTATGTGCTCTTTTTCAATTACGTGCTGGGAGGTGGCTCGCTGGGGCTCGACTATATGATTCCGCTGGCGCTGCTTCTGATTGGTCCCTGGAAGGTGATTATCTCGCTGTACCGCAGCGGTGTAAGGCTTCCCTTTGTCTATGGTGGCGGCATTATCGGTATCACGATTATGCTAATCGAGCTTGTGGTTCTCGTGGGCCTTCCTGTCGTGGTTCTGATGCTTTTTTACTGGTTGGGCAGCGTGATTCACGGAGCGGTTCCGGTTGTTCCCGAATTAGCACCGATGACGATGGTGGCACTTTGGCCTATCGTCTCGGTTGCCAACATCATCTTCAAGGCAATCAAGCTGCACATGGCTCGCGCCTAGCAAGTAGCCCGTCGCATGCCTTCCGCGTGGGGTCAGGCGAATTTGAAAGGTGAAGGAAAAGGTTTACAGTCGAGCAAATTGTTCCTGGGCCTTTTCTGTTTGCAGGCTGCGGGCTATCGTTTCGATATGCTGAAGTTCTAGGGGGATTTATGTACTGCGCAAGCTGCGGGGCAAAGATCAAAGACGGGGCGCGATTCTGTTCCGCATGCGGAAAACCGTTGGATGTGGATGATGCGCCGGCGAATGCTCAGCAGCCGCTTCCTTCGGGTACACCAAAGGCGTCTGCTGATAGAAAAGCGACAAGCGATCCTGCCGCATCTCGCATAGAGAGCGCTTCTCCGGCGCCCTCTGATCATATGTCCTTTGCGGCCTTTATGATGCAGCGTCGGCAGATCGGCCGTTTTGCTGTGCCTACGTTTGTCACCATTCTTGCAGCAATCATCTTTACCGCTGGTGTCGCTTACGCCCTGGTCAAAGCTTACGAAGCCTTTGTGCTGCCTCAAACGCAGCAGCAGGAGCAGCCGGCTGCAGTCGAGAAGAAGTCGTCTAAAAAGAAGGTCGCGGCAACAAACAAGAAAGCACGCAGGGCTTACGAGGGCGTGGTTGCGCGTTACGAGGACTTCGCGAGCTATTGCGAGCGGAAGGGGGCTGGTGCTGCCAGCTACGACGACTGGGTCCAGGGACGCGGTGATGATTCTGGACTGGGGCAGATATTCGTTTATAACAACCAGACTGCCCCCGGCTTTTTAAGCTACTACTATGCTTTCGATGATTTGAATGGCGACGGAATTGACGAGCTGCTTGTTGGGTCTGTCGATGCGCAGAACGATATTTCGGCGATTGTGGGTGCCTACTGCTTTGTTGATGGAGCGGCCGTTTCGGTTATGCCTTCGTCAGAGATGGTAGAAGGCTCCAGCAATATGACAAATCAGTATGACGGTTTTATTGCTCAGGGTGAGAGCCAAGTCATTACTGTCTGTAAGGACGGCATCGTTAAATTTACTTGTAGTCAGGATTGTAGCCAGGCAGATTTCTATATTTCGCTTACTGCAAAGGGTCCTGAGGTCGTAGACGCGGCGCAACTTCAAAATAAGGAATTCGATAGGCAGAATGGCGTCTACTTGGTGAGGACCGTTGAGGATGCTGGCAAACCGCAGGAGGCGATGGTCCAGGGGCGTGAGGAAGCGTGCAAAATTCTTGACGAGCTCGCCGGGAAGTATCCGGAGGCCGACATTGAAATGCCGTCCGCAAGCAGCGATATGTGGAAGGCATTCAAAGGGGCGGAGCCTTCGGAGAGCTCTTTGAAGGACGGTTCTGGCACTGCGGACGATCGATCTGGCGCATCTCAAGCACCATCTGAAGCGGCATCCGATAGCAGCGACGATGGGGAGGCCGCTGCGCGCGGCGATGGCGTGATCGCCGACATGGATGCGTTCATTGCAAACGCCAAGCGCGAGTTGATTGTGCCAGATGACGCCTCTATTACGTTCAAGGTCGCTGATAAGCCAAACTATTGGGAGGGGGCGGCAACGTACGTTTGGTACGTCGAGTTTTATAAAGACGGAAAGGTCGTAGCGTCTGCGGAATGCGGCTCTGAAGGGTACCCATGTCGGTCGATTATGGCCTATCACGAGAGCCGGTAACTTTAACCGAGCCGTTTTGGCATTACAGCGCGCGCAGCTCTTATACCTTTCCCCTTGTTCCATCCGACGAGTTTAGTTACGGCTAAAACGGCCGTTACGAAGAGCTGACCGAGAGGCCGAAGGCACTCGCCCGCTAAGCGGGTATGCCCCAAAAGGGTATCTGGGGTTCGAACCCTCCCGGTTCTTCGTCAGTTGACCAAAGGTGCGACATTATTACCGCTCATCGGGGGTGGCTAAATGAGATGACTTGAGGGCTATAATTAGCCAAGCTAAGTTGGGGACAGATTGAGGCGCACAGGCTTTCGGTGCGCCTGTCGACTCGGCAGTTCGCAATTTATTAGACACGCGGAACGCGTGGTTTGGGATTAACGAAAGGAATCAGCATGTCACTGTTCCATAGCGATAACGAGAAGGAAGAAAAGCACAGCGGAATTCTCGGTGCCTTTTCTGTCGACAATATCAAATGGGAGCCTGGCAACGACGAAGATGCCTCGCTTGTCTCATTCCGCTATCCCTACGAGGATTTTCCCAACGGGTCCTATCTTCAGGTTGCGCAATCGCAGATTGCCGTTTTTACCAACAATATGGGGGCGGGCAGTTCTACTGACGCTACGGGTGCCGGCGATTCTCAGGTAAGCGTGTTTGTCGGTCCGTGCAAGATCAAGCTCGACACGGGAGACAGCCGATTCGCCCCGTTCCGCAATGCCGCCCATTCGCTTACCGGCGGTAGCTCGGCGTTCCATTCCGTTGTGTACTTTATCAATACTAACTACATGAACGAGCTGCGCTGGGGCACGACCGAGCCCATCATCGTCCAAGACCCTGAGGAAGACGTCAACGTTCATGTTCGCGCCTTCGGTTTGTTTGGCGCACATATCGAGCAGAATGACTCGAGCCTGGTTCCCATTCAGGTGAGGAAGTTCCTCGTTAAGGTCGTGGGCACGCGAGAGCGCTATACGCGAGAAGAACTTACTTCCTTTATGCGGGCAAAAATCCTTGAGTATGTTCCTGACCTGCTTGCCAAGGCGATTGTTGACCAGGAGGTTTCCGTTCTTAAAATTGCGACGCATCTGAGCGACTTCTCGTCTCAGATGCAGGGCAAGCTCGTTAACTATTTCGATGAGTTTGGCCTCACGCTCGATAACTTCTCGTTCAACAGCATCAAGCCCTTCGAAGAGGACCTTGCCGCCATCAACGAGATGAAGATCCAGCGTAAGCGGAGCATTCTCGAGGCACAGGGCAACGCTGCCCAGATGGACATCGAGTCCGAGGCACTTGCCAGGAAGCGTGCGCGCGAAGGCTACAACTATCAGCAGGAGCGCGGCATGGACGTAATGGAGAGTGCTGCGGGCAATGAGGGGAGTGCCGCATCGGGCCTCATGGGAGCCGGTATGGGACTCGGCATGGGCGTTGGCATGGGCGGTGCATTTGGAGCCGGCTTCTCCAACTTGGCCAACCAGACCATGGGCGCTGTTGCTCCCATGGTTGGAACGGCTTCCGCGTCCGCAGGTATGCAAAACGGTCCCGTATGTCCCAGTTGCGGAAACGTTAATCCGATGGGTGCTAAGTTCTGCCTGGAATGCGGACAAAAGCTCGAGCAGGGTGTTGCGTGTTTGGCGTGTGGGCATCTTAACCCGGTCGGTGCCAAGTTCTGCCTTGAGTGCGGGAACCGGTTGACCTCGCCAAGGTGCCCGAGCTGCGGAGCCGAGTTGCCCGAAGGGACCAAATTCTGCCCCGATTGTGGAACTAAGATCCAATAAGGAGAAACAAAGATGAACGGTTCTGTTAAACGTGTCATTTTAGGCGAGGCAATCGTCTTGGTGGCGTGGCTTGTAATCATGTTTGTCTGCCATAACGCGCTGATGAACCCTATCGTCTTTGCTATGTCGCTTGGCTTTGGGGTTTTGGCTTTTGCGGTGGCTTCGATTTCGGCTACCATGTCCGATAAGCAGTCCACGGTCAAAAGCACGACCGAAATCCATTATTTGCCGATTGCATTCAGCTGCGCCTATTTTGTTGTTGCCCTTCTTGCCAATACGTACTTTGCGTTTGTGGCGTATGGGTGGGGCGGCAGCACGATCCCGGTTGTCGCAAACGTTGCTCTTCTCGTTGTGCTTGTCCTTGTGCAGATGGGTCTTGGCTCCTATGCCCGCCGGGCAGACCAAAAGGTTGCCGCCGTCGCCGCAAAGACGGTTCAAACGGCGCAGTTCGGATTGTATGTGGGGCAGCTTCTTGCCGTAGCGGAGGACGCTCAGGTTAAAGCCGAACTCAAAGCGCTCAAGGATGACATCTCCTTTAGTTCCAACATGTCGCAGCCCCATGTTCAAGAGATCGAGCGACAGTTCTCCGCCGCGCTTGAGGCGGTCTCGAATTCCATGAGTGCCGATGAGCCGGCAGATGTTACGGTTGGCCTTGTCCATGATGCGCGCAATATCTGGAAAAAGCGCAATGCGGCGCTGACCGCTGTCAAATAAGGGCTCGTGCTGCTTTTTGCCAGGGCACTTTGATGGTTGAAGTGGGGGAAGCTATTGGAAATCAACGGAATAACTTGCGAGGGCTGCGGCAGCACCGATGTCGAATTTGACCCCGCAACTCGAAAGGTTCATTGCAACCAGTGCGGTCGCGAGATGTACTATTCGCGGGCGCGTCTGGGGGCCACGGGCAAAATCGCGTTTGCCAAGGACAATGCCATCAAGTTTTTTAAGGGCGGCAACTTCCCGGAGGCCCGCAAATTTGCCGCAGACGTGCTCAATATGATGCAAGACAACGCGGCGGCACAGTTTATGGTTGCGTACTGCGATGAGTTTTGCGAAGGTCTTTCGGGTTCGATGACGGTTTTCTTTAAAAGGGCCGAAGATATCCCTCTCGAATATGACGAAGTGCGTGACTTGATCGACTTGTTTGAGTCGACGCTCTACAACATGCGTGACTTTGAGATTCAGATGGTATCGCTCGTGGTCGCCAATATGCAGAGCATGGAGGATCGGTCTCGACTTGAGAACTTTATCGATGCTGTGTGCCCGTTCTGCATAGCACGGTATGCTTCGGAAGACTTTATGACTGCAGAGCGGGAGAGTTTCTATCAAGATATTGCCGCCAACTGCAATATACCCAAAACGTGTCTCGCACTACTCAAGGGCATTAGAGAGAACCCCGGGTCCCCCTATAAAACTGGTTCGTTTGCGTTACGAAGAAGGACTTCGTACTTTTTCGAACACTATGTGGAGCCAGTCGGGCGCATCGTCAATTCGATGAAGGCAAGCCAATACAAGCAGAAGTTTCTTGTGGCCTATCAGCAGGTGTCCGAG
This sequence comes from uncultured Collinsella sp., assembly GCA_934617135.1. Classification (GTDB taxonomy): domain Bacteria; phylum Actinomycetota; class Coriobacteriia; order Coriobacteriales; family Coriobacteriaceae; genus Collinsella. Next base: position 55,582 of record CAKTUC010000001.1, read on the forward strand.
CAATACCGAAGCATGGCCTCTCAATAAAGCAGATGGCGGGCGCTTGCTCGCTTAAAGCTATTGGATGATCTAAACGGTACAAACTGAAAGGTGGTACAGATGAGTGATTCGGGATTAGATACTGCCCTTATCGAGCGCAGGATCGCCGCTATTGGAACTAAAGTTGACCAGATGACCACGAAGGTCGATAAGGTCGAATCCCAAATGGAGGAAGTGCGGAAGGACCTTAAAAAGCTCCGAAAGGACTTTCTCGAGATGATGCTCGAGCAGCGTCGTACCGCCGCACTTGAGCAGGCGACTACGGAGCTCGTGAGCGTCCGGCAGGAGATGGACAAGAAGTTCGGCAACTACTCGGTGGTTCGAAACACCATGGTCGGTATTCTCCAGGCAACCGATGCAGCGCTCGTGCGCAAGGCGACGATTTCGACGGTCTCCGAGGAGTTAATGATCTCTACCCCGGACTACTGGCTGGCACCTGTCCTGGTTGCCCTTGCGGCATGGATCAACAACAACCGAGATCTTGCAGAGCGCGCAATACGCGAGGCTGTCAAACGTGACAACGAGCACACGTCGCTTGCGATGGCTCTGATCTGCAGACGTAATAACCGCACGGCTACGTGTTACGAATGGCTAGCGCGCTACTTCTCGACGCAAAACGCCGCCCGCATCGATGCCGATGCGATGGTCTACATCGATGCCTATATCAACGGCATTTTCGGAACCGACGAAAAGCACCTGTGCGACGACTATATGGCGGGCTGGATCGAGCAGATCAGAAATCAGAGCCCTGAGTTCGAGAATGAGCAGTCAGAGTCATGGGCGGAGTACTTTACCGGCTACGAGGAGGATATGAGCTCGAGATATCCGGCGCTCAAGGTGGTGGTCAAGGAGTTTGACTACATCAATAAGTATCTCGGTAAAGTCGAGGCAATCGAGAGCATCTCCAATGACTTCGCCGACCTCAGAGCTTCTGATGTTGACGAGAGGACGCTTGCCGAGCAGGTTGACAGGCATTTGATGGAGCTCGTTAACTCCGATGACTCCAAGGAGCGAAATTTGCGCCGCCAGGAGGAGTATCTTCTTGCGGTCAAGGCATTTGGCGGAGACGTGGAGCGCGCCCGAGAGCTCGTCAATCGTCGCCGCGATGAGAGGCGTCAGCAGACGATGAACATCATCGACCAGATGACACGCTCGATGCGCGACCAGAGTGCGTCTGTGGATGTGCATAAGAAGAAGACTGCAATTCAGTTTTTGGGTTCCTATATCAACGGTGGTTTCAACCGGTATCGCAAGAGCGATATCCCCGAATTTCCGCAGGCGATCACCCTTGACTTCGACGGATGGACAAGCAGGGCGGTTACCGGCGATGAGGGTAATGCGCTGCGCGGCGATTATGTTCGCTATGTCGGTGAAGAGAAGAAAAAGGAGCTCGCTGAGCTTGATGTCAAGGTTGCGAAGGGCAACAAGAGCCACAAGATGGCGGCCGTTGTCCTCGCTGTTTTGGGAGTAGCTTTCTTTGCGTTTGTAAACCAGGTTATTGGCATTCTGCTTCTTGCGGGGGCTGGCTATTGTCTAGTAAAGACGAGCCTCTCGGGCAAGCAGCGCGCTGCGGAGGCAGAAGAGATTGAGGCCAAATACTCCAAACGCATCCAGGAAGGCTGTTCCGAGATCGATCTGGCGCTTAATCAGTGGAAGAGCGCGAAGGAAGCTGCGGCCGAGCGCAGCGACCTGCTTAAGCTTGAGAAGGTTGCCTAGCCGGTAGGATTTGTCTCGATAATCCATGAATGGAGTGAAAAAGATGGCTGATGAAGTGACTGATTTCGACCATAACGATGCTGCAATGCAGGACCTCGATGCATTGAGCGAGCTCGATAGTCTGTTTGAAGAGGACGAGCGACTGAAGCAAGCTGAGAACAATGTTTTGACCCAAAATCTCACGGGCTTTGCAAACTGCTTTCCCGATTGGGATTTGCATCCGCCGGTAGCGTAGAAAAGCGCTTGAAGCACAAGCTGCGATCATTTGGGAACATCGATGTTTCTGCGGGCTAGAAGCCATGGGGCTTTTGGCCCGCTGGCTTTCATATGCCGGTCGGCGGCATAGGGCATCAACCGTATTCTAGGTTCTTGGGCGCCAGGCCGACTCGCTTCGGATCGGGCGCTACACCACCTTTCTCGACACTACCAATCTGACAGGGCCTCGTCCGCGTGTGGGCGGGGCCCTTTGTGCGGCCTTTCATGTTTGCTATACTGCTAGCACATAGAAAGGAGCCGCTATGGGAACGGCAATGGTGCAGCTCAACACACGAATCGATCCTATGCTCAAGGCTGGTGGCGATGCGGTCCTGACTCGCAATGGATTGGGGCCGAGTGATGCCATTCGCGCGCTTTGGGCCTATCTTGTCGAGCATCAAGCGTTGCCGGGATTTATGCTGGCGGATAAGCGTGAGCTGCCCCGCGCGAAGAGCCTTGCCGAGCAGGGGTGTGGGCTAGCTTTTTTCTCGTTGGGGCTAAGCGCTTCGGATTTTGCGCCAGCTGAATCGTCTGCGGAAGACTGGGATGCCGTACGCGACGATATGTATGACGCGATGATTGCCGACATGGAGGCGAATTGCCGATGATCGAGGCAAAGCGCCTGCTTGTGGATACGAATGTGTGGCTTGATTATTACCTGCAAGAGGGGGCATTCGACGAAGCGAAGCACCTGGTGGAGCTTGCCGAGGCGGGAAGGATTGACCTTCTGTACGCGCCAACGACGGCAAAGGATGTGTTCTACATTTTGCCTCGGCGTCTAGTCCGGCGGAATGCGAACGGAGGTAACGTGTCGTTTGCTTCGGCAGCGTGGGCCTGTGTCGAGCATATGATGCAGGTGGCAACGGCTTCTCCGCTTTCGTTGGCGGAGTGTGAGATGGCACGAATGCTTGGCAAGCGTATGCCGGATCTTGAAGACAACCTCATCATCGCTTCGGGCGAGACGGCAGATGTTGACTATGTGGTCACGAGCGACCGACGCATGCTGGAGGCAATGCCCGAGGTGTGCCTGACGCCTGCCCGTGCACTCGAGATGATCGGGATCCTCGACTAACCTTGCCCGTCTCGTTTCGCTATCATATGGGGCAATGTGAACCTCATGCAACTTTGGAGGACGGTATGGCGGATAACGCCGAGATGCTTTTCGCGCCTGAGCTGGTGTTTTTTGATTGGGAGTGTGCGACACCGGATGAGGTGTTTGCACGGCTCGAGGACGAGCTTGCCCCGCGCGGCTACATTGCCGAGGGCTGGCTCGACGCCGTCCGCACGCGCGAGGATGCCTATCCAACGGGGCTTGCCATGCCGGCGGCAAACATCGCCATTCCGCATACTGATCCGGGATTTGTGGCCAAGCCCTATATCGCGGTGGTAAAGCCCGCCGCACCTGTGACGTTCAACGCGATGGCGGGCATGGGCGCCCCGGTGCCGGCGCAGATCGTCATCAATCTGGGCATTGCCGAGCCGGGCGGCCAGGTCGAGGCACTTCAGGCGCTCATGAATATCTTTATGGATGCCGACGCTGCAGCCGATGTGCTCGGCCAAACCACGCCCCAAGGCATGGTCGACGCCATCCGCCGCCACTTCTAAGGTGGTCCCTAACTGCCAACTGCCAGAGCCGTCCCCTTTGCACCAAAATGGTGCAGATTAACCTGTCCCCGTTGCACCAGGCGTGCCGCGGGGGCTGCGTTGTGACACAATGGCGTTTGTTCGATTCGTGATGCGAAAGGCCAAACATGGCAAACAAGAAAAAGAACCCCGAGGCCGCGCCGACGCCCGAGCAACGGTCCCGCGCAGCCTCCAGCTCTCGCAAGAAGCAGCGCAAGACCTACGTTTCCAAGACCGTCAAGATCGTTCTGGTGGTCATCGGCGTGCTGGCAATGCTGCTTTCCGTCTCGGCCATGGCGTGCTCCGGCCTGATGTCGCAAGCCGAGGACACCGGCTCGGGCTACAAGCTCACCGGCGGTGTGGCTGCCACCATCAACGGCACCAACCTCACCGAGGACACCGTGACCAAGCAGATCATGAGCATGCGCACGTCCTATGGCTACACCAAGGACGAGGATTGGGCACAGTATCTGGTCGACAACGACCTTACGCCCAAGAAGTACCGCAAGCAGCTCATCGATTCCTACACGCAGCAGATTCTGCTTCAGCAGGCGCAGAAGGAGAACGGCGTGACCGTCTCGGACGAGGAAGTCGAGAAGGCTTGGAAGGACGCGTGCAAGAGCGCGGGCGGTGCCAAGACCTTTAAGAAGACCCTCAAGACCTACGGCTATACCGAGGACACCTACAAGGATTCGCTCAAGGAGAGCCTGGCGCAGCAGAAGCTCAAGGATGCCGTGGCACCCACCAGCAAGCCCAAGGACAGCGAGGTTGTCGATTACATCAACGAGAACCTGTCCAACTACAACGATGCCCGTCGTTCGTCGAACATCTTGATCAAGGTTGATTCCGACGCGTCCGACGAGGACAAGGCCGCCGCCAAGGCCAAGGCGCAGGAGTGCCTGGACAAGATCAACTCCGGCGAGCTGAGCTTTGAGGACGCCGTGGAGCAGTACTCCGAGGACACCGGATCCAAGGAGAAGAAGGGCGATGTGGGCTGGGACAAGCTCACCACCTTCGTCGACAGCTACCAGACGGCGCTCGAGGGTCTTAACAAGGGCGACGTGAGCGATGTGGTCGAGTCGACCTACGGTTACCACATCATCAAGTGCACCGACTACTTCCACGTTGATAACCAGGTTGATGACATCAAGCAGGTGCCCAAGGCCATCAAGAAGTATGTCTCTAACGTGGTGAAGACGCAGGCGGCCAGCACCGCGTACAGCGAGTGGCTGGAGCAGTACAAGAAGGACGCCGACATCACCGTTAACCCCATGCCCAAGGACGTGCCGTACAACGTCAGCCTGAAGGGCGTCACCAAGAGTTCGACCGACGATTCGTCGACGACTGAGTAATCATGGGGCGGTGCTCGCGCGAGTGCCGCCCACGCTATTGAGGAGGATTTGCAGATGACCAACGAAGAGCTGCAGAAGGAAATGATCGCGGCCATGAAGGCCAAGGACAAGGTTCGCCTGTCCATCATTCGCCAGGTCAAGGCCGAGGTAAAGAACATCGAAGTCAACGAGCGCCGCGATGTGACCGAGGAAGACGTCAACAGCATGATCAAGCGTCTGATTAAGCAGACGAGCGAGACGCTGGAGATGTCCATTAAGGCCGGTACCGACCAGGAGCGTACCGACAACCTGACCGAGCAGGTCAAGATTCTGGAGAGCCTGCTGCCCGCGCAGGTTTCGGGTGAGGAGCTCGAGGCCCTGATCGAGCAGGTTATCGCCGAGCTGGGCGCCACGTCCAAGAAGCAGATGGGCCAGGTCATGGGAGCACTCGGCAAGGCCACCGGCGGCAACTTCGACAAGCCAGCAGCGGCCAAGATTGTCGGCGCGAAACTCGCTTAAGAGGCGGTCGGCACATAGTTGATGCTGAGGGGCGTGACCATCGCGGTCGCGCCCCTTTTTTGGTGCTTGCACAGGACGGGCGCTCATTGGGGACAGACTTAAATGAGTACCCAATGAGCGGGTACTCATTTAAGTCTGTCCCCAATGAGTGGGTGAAAGGTTGCGGGTTCTTTACGGGGATGCAGTGTGGGCTGCGGAAA
>CAKTUC010000002.1 GCA_934617135.1 uncultured Collinsella sp.
ATACGGTGCAAATTATACCCTCATGGGCATGTCGCTTACGTGTATCTTCGGCGGTTGGGAAAAGGGTTTATCCACTTCGGCCTACCAAAGGGGGAGAGGTTTAGTTTGGTCAGTTTTATCAGGTAAAACGGCAAAGGGGGCCGGCCTCGCGTTTGCGGTGAGGCCGGCCCCCTTTGGGGCGTTGCGTATGTATGGCGGCGGGTTGCTTATTGCGATGCGGCCGTTGTGGCGTTTCCGCAGGTAAAACCTGCCAAAATAAGCCTGCCCCTAAATGGTAGGTTTTAGTGCTTGCCGTTGGCAGAGGCGGACCCGTTGACGTGGTCGCGGGCATAGACCACGCCGTGCACAATCGCCAAGCCGGCGGCGTCGGCCGCGCGGGCGCAGGTGTCCTGGAAATCCTCGGCCTCGCGGGCGCGCAGCTGCTTAAGTACGTAGTCGGCGACGGCCATCTTGCCGGGAGGGTTGCCGATGCCGGTACGGATGCGGCTAAAGTCGCGACTGCCCATCTTGTCGATAATCGAGCGCAGTCCGTTGTGACCGGCGTGGCCGCCGCCAACCTTAACGCGCACGTCGCCGGCGGGAATATCGAGCTCGTCATGGATCACGAGCAGCTCCTCGGCCTTGATCTTGTACTCGCGGCAGAGTTTGGAGATGGGGCCGCCCGAGGTGTTCATGTACGACTGCGGCTTGACCAGCACAATCTGGCGCTTGCCGCCCTCTTCCTCGGGGTCGTTGATATTGATGAGCGCGACCTCGGCGCCGGCCTGGTTTTTCCAGTACGTGACGCCGGCCTGACGGGCCAGCTCGTCGATTGCCTTAAAGCCGGCGTTGTGGCGGGTCTCGGCATACTCATCGCCAGGGTTGCCAAGCCCGGTAACCATGCGAATCTTGAGCGGCTGTGCAGCTGCCATGTTTGTCCTCCGTTACGTAAATAGTTCAATCAACGACAAAGGCTACCACGCCCGCCGAAGGCGAGGCTTTGCTTCAGCGAAATCCCACCAGACAAAAGCACGGCCGCGGCAGAGCGAGCCGCCGGAACAGAAGAAACCCCCGCGCGACCTTTGCGAAGCAAGGGGGAGCGCAGGGGTTTCTTCTGTTCCGGCGGCGATGCGCCGGGTTGCAAGGACGATGCGACTACAGCGCGAAATCGCCGCCGACGAGCGTGGAGACGGGCTCCTCGTGGTAAACGGCGGAGATGGCCTGAGCGAACTCCTCGGCGACCGAGATGGTCTTGATCTTGCCGCCGACCTCGACGGGGATGGCGTCGGTGACGACGCACTCGACGATGGGGGCGTCGTTGAGGCGCTCGATAGCCGGGCCGGAGAAGATGCCGTGGGTGGCGCACACGTAGATGTCGCCGGCGCCCATGGCCTTGAGCTCCTTGACGTTGGCGCACAGGGTGCCAGCGGTGTCGATCATATCGTCGTTGATGATGCAGGTCTTGCCCTTGATGTCACCGATGATGCCCATGACCTCGGCGGCGTTGTGACGCGGACGGCCCTTGTGGGCGATGGCCAGGTCGCAGCCAAGCATGTCGGACAACTTCTTGGCGGCCTTGGCGCGACCCACGTCGGGGGAGACGACAACCAGGTTGTCGGTGTCGAAGTGCATGTTGTTGTAGTACTGGCCAAACAGCGGCAGCGCGGACAGGTGGTTAACCGGGATATCGAAGAAGCCCTGGATCTGGCCCTGGTGCAGGTCGAGGGTGATGATGCGGTTGACACCGGCGCGCTCGAGCAGGTTGGCGACGAGGCGGGCGGTGATGGGCTCGCGCGGGCCGGCCTTGCGGTCCTGGCGGGCATAGCCGTAGTGGGTGATGACGGCGGTGATGGAGCGGGCGGATGCGCGCTTGGCAGCGTCGGTGGCGATGAGCAGCTCCATGAGCATGTCGTTGACGTTGCCGCCGGCCACGGACTGAATCAGGAAGACGTCGGCGCCGCGGACGGTTTCGTCGTAGCGGGCGTAAATCTCACCATTGGCGAACTGCTTTAGCGTAAGGCCCGAAAGCTCGACCCCAAGGTACTCAGCAATCTTCTGAGCGAGGGGACGGTTGGAGGAACCGGAATACACGCGGATGGACTTGCGCATATTCTCCGACTTCTCGGGATCATTAATCGGCATTACCCTTCTCCTTTATATCGAATGCCATATAGATGCCTTGTTGCATTGTAACCGCGCGACGGGGCTTATCGAGTCTTGATAACGTCTTTACCGTCAACGGACACGAACCGACCACTCATCCGGTCGCGCAGGTCACGATAGAAAAAGGAGCCGTCCCCATGGAACAGCTCCTTTTGTGCTTGGTAAAACGTTATACCTCGTCGTCCTCGTGCAGACGGCGGCGATAATCGGCGGCCCAGCCCTCAATATTTACCTGACGGGCGCGGCCCAGACCGAGCGCGTCGGCCGGGACCGGCTCGGTGATGACAGAGCCGGCGGCAACGAGCGCGCCGTCGCCGATCTGAGCGGGCGCGACCATCATGGTATCGGAGCCGATGAAGGCATCCTTGCCGATGACGGTCTTGTGCTTGTGGACGCCGTCGTAGTTGCAGGTGATGGAGCCCGCGCCCACGTTGACGCCGGAGCCCATGGTGGTGTCGCCGATGTAGGACAGGTGCGGCACCTTGGAGCCCTCGCCGATCGTGGACTTCTTGATCTCCACGTGCGTGCCGGCCTTGGATCCGTCGAGCATGTGGGTGCCCGGGCGCAGGTAGGCGCGCGGGCCGCAGTCGACGCCGTTCTCGATGACGGCCTCGATGGCGATGGTCTCATCGATGGTGCAGCCGCTGCCGACGGTGGTGTCGGTGAGGCGACTGTTGGGGCCGAGCTGGCACTCTTCGCCCACGGTGACGTGGCCGATTAGGTGCGTCTGCGGCCACACGACGGTGTCGCGGCCGATGGTGGCGTCGGGGCCGATCCAAGCCTGCGTGGGGTCGATGAACGTGACGCCCTCTGCCATCCAGTGCTCGTTGATGCGGTCGCGCGCGATGGCGGTAAGCTGCGCGAGCTGGATGCGGCTGTTGACGCCCAGGCCGTCGCGGTAGTCGTCACAGTGGAAGATGGAGACTGCCTGGCCGTGACCCTTGAGGATTTCGAGCATGTCGGGCAGGTAGTACTCGGACTGCGCGTTGTCGTTGCCGATCTCGTTAATGTGGGCGGCGAGCTGCGCGCCGTCGAAGGCGTAGCAGCCGGCGTTGCACTCCAGCAGCGTGGCGGCCTGCTCGGGCGTGCAGTCCTTCTGCTCGATGATGCGCTCGATCTGGCCATCGGCACCCAGCTTGATGCGGCCGTAGCCAAAAGGATCGGGCGGGGTCATGGTCATGACGGTGCAGGCGAGCTCGCCGGTGGCGACGGTCTGTGCGAACTTGGCGACGGTGTCGGAGGTGATGAGCGGCAGGTCGCCGTTGAGCACGACGACGGGGCCTTGCGCGATGCCGCAGGCCTCGAGCGCGACCTTTACGGCATGGCCGGTGCCCAGGCGCTCGGTCTGCTCGACACACTCGACCTTGGTGGCGCTGTTGGCGTAGGCGCCATCGATGAGGGCACGCATCTCGTCGGCGTGGCTGCCGATGACGACCACGACGCGGCTGCAGCCGGCCTTGATGGTAGCGTCGACGATCCACTGAACCATGGGCTTGCCCAGGATCTTGTGCGAAACCTTGCAGTGGTTCGACTTCATGCGGGTGCCCTCGCCGGCAGCGAGGATAATTGCGGTTGCGTCCATGTGATCTCCTGTTACGTTATAGAGACGTGTGTTTGGAAACGATACACGGCGCAATATGATACCGCAGGCATATGATGAGCGCGTAACGATTGACGCGTGACGGCCGATGTCGCTGCCGCCGGCGTGGTGTTTGCGCTGGTTATGCATGGCGGCGGCGCTGCGGCGTTGGCGTTTTGCGCGAGGGGTGGGAGGTGCCCGTGGATATCATGCGAGAGGAATCGGGCGCCGAGCCCGTCGCGGCATTTTCGATGTCGCATCCGGCTGTGCCGGCGCTCTACATGGTGCTGACGTTGGGGCTCACCATGTTCTCGATGCAACCGGTGCTGATTGCGCTGTCGCTCGCGGGCGGGTTGGCGTATGGATTTGCGACGCGCGGGGCTGCCCGCACGTTGGGGGCGCTTCGCTGGCAGCTGCCGGTAATTTTGATCATTGCACTGGTCAACCCGCTGTTTAGTGCATCGGGCTCGACCGAGCTTTTCCATATTGGCATGCGCGTGGTGTATTTGGAGAGCATGATGTACGGCCTTTGCGTGGGTGGGCTGTTCATGGCGAGCGTGCTGTGGTTTGAGGCCGCGGCGTCGATGCTCGAATACGACAAGGTGCTTGCGCTGCTGGGCAACGCCGCGCCGGTAATTGCGCTCATGATTTCGATGTGCATGCGGCTTATTCCACAGTTTTTGCGCCGCGGCCGCACGGTGCTGGCGGTGCAGGACGCGATCGATATGCCGGGGCGTGCGCCCATCGATCCCGTGCGATCGCGCCTGCGGGCGTCGAGCGTGCTGATGGGCTGGGGCATGGAAGATTCGCTTGAGCGCGCGGACGCCATGCGCTCGCGCGGATGGGGTGCGGTCGCGCGCCGCACGACGTATGAGCGATACCGGCTGAGGTGCAGCGATGTTGTTACGCTGGTTGGACTTGCGGTGTTTGGTGCCGCCGCGGTGGCGGTGGCATGGACCGCGACGACGCAGTATTCGTTTTACCTACAGCTTTCGGTGCCCGCGCCGTGGCTGGGCTATGTCGTGTACGCTGCCTGGATGGTGCTGCCCTGCGTGTTACACGCGATTGACGAGAAGAGGTTTGGCTGATGGCTCGGTTGGATGGGGACTCGGTGTCGGGTGCGGCATGCGGCCCGGATATGCCGGCGATTGAGGTGCGGAGCCTGAGCTTTGCCTACCCCGGGGCTGATGCTGCGGTGCTCGAAGGGCTCGACTGGTCTGTTCCCCAAGGTGCATTTGCACTGCTTGTTGGCGGTACCGGATCGGGCAAGTCGACGCTGCTGTCGCTGCTCAAGCCCGAGATCGCTCCGGCGGGCGAGCGCACTGGCGATGCGCGCGTGCTGGGCGAGAACGTTGCCGACATGGACGTGCGCGCGTCTGCGGAGCGCGTGGGCTACGTGTTCCAGGATCCCGAGAACCAGATCGTGTGCGAGACCGTGTGGCACGAGATGGCGTTTGGCCTAGAGAATCTGGGTGTGTCGCGCGACGAGATGCGCCGCCGTGTTGCCGAGACCAGTTATTTCTTTGGTCTGGAGGACTGGCTGCATCGCGATACCGATACGCTTTCGGGTGGCCGCAAGCAGCTGCTGTCGCTTGCCGCCGTCCTGGCGCTGCGTCCGCGTGTGCTGCTACTCGACGAGCCCACGTCCCAGCTCGATCCCGTTGCCGAGAAGAATTTTCTGCACGCGCTGTTTCGCGTGAACCGTGAGCTGGGCTGCACGGTTGTTGTGGCTACGCATCAACCGCGGCCGATGCTCGAGTATGCGACGTGTGCGTACCGGATTGAGGGCGGTCGGGTGCGCGAGGTGGCGGATATGGCTTCTTTGGGACGCCGAGAATCGCTGCTTGCCGATGACATGTTGGGGTGGGGTACCATCCGATGTGCAAAAAACGGAGTATTCAGCAGGCGTGAGGACAATTTGGGCTCTCTGGAGCCGCCCGGGGACGTATCGAGCGCGAAAAAAAGTTTGGAATTGGACAAATCGTCCGAATTTGTGGCACAAACGTCGCTCGAGAACGGCTCGGAAGCCTTCCCGAGCACGGATGGAAGCAGAATACTCCAAAAAATGCACGGCGGGTCGGCTACCACCCTGTCGGAAGGCTGGTTTCGCTACGATCGCGCGGGCGGTTGGGTGCTGCGCGGGCTCGATGTGACGTTTTCAGCTGGCGCGGTGCATGCGGTCGTGGGCGGAAACGGCTGCGGCAAGTCGACGATGCTCTCGGTGCTGGCCAAGACGGCTAAGCTGCAGCGTGGCCGCATGGTGCGTGGGACGGCTTCGGCGGCGCTGCTGCCACAGAACCCCAAGGCCCTGCTGGTTGCCGAGACGGTGCGTGACGAGCTGATGGAATGGGCTTCGGCCTGCGGATACGACGAGGCTGCAGCACAGGAGCAGACAGCGCGCCTGGGCCTGGCGGGCTTGGAGGCGCGTCACCCGTACGATCTTTCGGGCGGCCAGCGCCAGCTGCTTGCGTTGGCAAAGCTGCTGTTGATTGGTCCGGAGCTGCTGCTGCTTGATGAGCCCACCAAGGGCCTTGATCTGGCAAGTCGCTGCATTATCGCCCGAGCCCTGCGCGAGCATGCGCAGGCCGGCGGCACCGTCATCATGGCCATGCACGACTTAGACTTTGCCGAGCAGGTGTCCGACGACGTCGCCATGATGTTCGATGGCGAGATCGCCTGCATGGAGCCTCCGGCAGATTTCTTTGCCGACAACGTGTTCTACAGGGTGTGATGGGATGACGGATCATCGCGCCTCGCACCTACTCACAAAAATGGAGATTCCGCTGCTCCTGGCGGTGCCGGCAGTGATGACTGCGGCGCTGCTGGCGGGCATTGAGCAGACGGCGCTTGCCATGCTGGTGGTAGTGGCGCTCGTGCTCGCACTGTTTTTTGCGGGCTATGAGACATCACGTCCAGGCCTGCGCCAGATCATGCCCACGCTGGTGCTGGCGGCGCTGGCCGCGGCGGGGCGCATCCTGTTTGGGCCCATTCCCGATTTTAAGCCCGTGAGCGCTATCGCCATTATCGCGGGTGCGACACTTGGCCGTCGCAATGGTTTTATGGTTGGCGCGTTGGCAGCGCTGACCAGTAATTTCTTTTTTGGACAGGGTATGTGGACGCCGTGGCAGATGTATGCCTGGGGTCTGGTGGGCTATATCGGTGGCGCACTGGCGCATGCGGGCGCGTTTGACCGCGCCGATGGAACCGTGCGAATGCCGGCGCTGTTGGCGTATGGCTTTGCGTCGGGCCTGCTGTATGGCGTCGTGATCAACGCGTATGACATCATCGGTTTTGTGCAGCCGCTCACCTGGGCAGGCGCCGTGGCACGTCTTGCCACGGCGGTGCCGTTCGACATCACGCACGGCCTGGCAACTTGCGTGTTCTTGGCCGCTCTGTACAAGCCCTGGTGCCGTCGCATCAACCGCGTCGTCGTGAAGTACGGGCTGTAGCGGCGATTGAGCCGGGGTGGGAATCAGTGCAGCTTCGGTGTCATTTCAAAACCATGCCGGTTTACGGGGCCAGATTGGCATAGGCCGACCATACCGGCATTTTTCGAAGGTAGACGATCCGTCTACCTGCGGTTTTAATTTGCTTAAGTTGCGCGTGGTTGGAGGTTCGCGATTCAGCCCCGTAAACCGGCATGGTTTTGAAATGAGCGACTCATATGATGACCATCGCGAGCCGTGGGTGACCAAAATGATCCGTTTTCCTCCGTCCCCGAGGGACCATATGGGGGCGCCCGCCACGAAATTGGCCCATCTACTACGTTTAAGTCGATACCTCCAACCATACCCGCGTTTCATGAAAAACCGCAGGCTTTCTACCTGCGGTTTTCTTTTTGCGTTGTTCGTTGTGGTTGAGGGTGGTGGCTTAAACGTAGTAGATGGGCGCGTTTCGTGGCAGACGGGTTACGAGGATGTCTCCATGGGACCAAAGTGATCCGCCTTCCTTTGCCCCTTCCGGGGATCAGTTGGGGCTAGAGCTCCAGGGCGAGGGTGACGGGGCAGTGGTCGCTGCCGAAGATGTCGCCGCGGATGCCGGTGTCGCGTACGTTGGCGGCGATTGCATCACTGACCAGGAAGTAGTCGATGCGCCAGCCGGCGTTGTTCTTGCGGGCATTAAAGCGGTAACTCCACCAGCTGTAGACGCCCTCGACGTCCGGATTGGCCGCGCGCCAGGTGTCGGTAAAGCCGGCATCGAGCAGCTCGGTAAACTTGCCGCGTTCCTCGTCCGAAAAGCCTGCGTTGCCGCGGTTGGACTTGGGGTTCTTAAGGTCGATCTCCTCGTGCGCCACGTTAAAGTCGCCGCAGGTCACCACGGGCTTGCCGGTTTCGCGCTCGAGCGCGCTCAAAAAGCCGCGATAGGCATCGTCCCAGGCCATGCGCACGTCGATGCGGGCGAGCTCGCTTTGCGCGTTGGGCGTGTAGACATCCACAAACCAAAACTTATCGAACTCGAGCGCGCAGACGCGGCCCTCGGTCGCGGCTTGGGCGACGAGCTCGGCCGCATCGCCTTCGCCGGCGTAGGGCAGCAGCGCGTCGGCGTGCAACACGCGCAGCGGTTCCTGGCGGCTAAAGACTGCGGTGCCCGAATAGCCTTTGCGCTCGGCGTAGCTCCAGGTTTGGTGGTAGCCGGGCAGGTCGATCTGCACCTGGCCTTCTTGCAGCTTGGTTTCCTGCAGCGCCAGGATATCGACATCGAGCTCCTGCGCGATCTGGGTAAAGCTCGGGTCCTTTTTGAGCACGGCGCGAAGGCCGTTAACGTTCCACGAAGCAAAGGTGTAAGTCTGAGGCATGGTGTCCTTTCGACGGGGTTGGCAGGCTTAAGATTAACGCAACGAGAACGGGATGGGCCCCGCGAGCGACGGTGTGAACGCCGCCGCTCCGGCGACACGGACGGAGGACACGTATGACGCAGGCAATATCGGACCCCAAGCAGGCCTCCGCCGCGCTGGCGGAGCTGTTCGAAACCCATAACCATGTGGTGTTCTTTGGCGGCGCGGGCGTTTCCACGGCAAGCGGCATTCCCGATTTCCGCAGCGTAGACGGCCTGTATCACCAGCAGTTTGCCTATCCGCCCGAGACCATGCTCTCGCATGGCTTTTACGAGGCGCACCCGGCGGAGTTTTTCGACTTCTACCGCACCAAGATGATTGCGCTCGGTGCCAAGCCCAACCGCTGCCACACTAAGCTGGCCGAACTGGAGCGCGCCGGCAGGCTCGACGCCGTGGTGACGCAAAACATCGATGGCCTGCACCAGATGGCTGGCTCGGAGCGCGTGTTTGAGCTACACGGCTCGGTCCACCGCAACATTTGTCAGGCGTGCGGCGCGGTCTATAGCGCCGAGTGGATTTGCTCGCGCGAGCACGAGGACGCCGCGGGCGTGCCCGTGTGTCCCGCATGCGGCGGCCGCATCAAGCCCGACGTGGTGCTCTATGAAGAGCCGCTCGACGAGCGCGTGCTCACCGGCGCCGTTGCCGCTATCGCCGCGGCCGATGCCCTCATTGTGGGCGGAACCTCGCTCGTGGTGTACCCGGCGGCGGGCCTCACGCGCTACTTTACCGGCGATACGCTGGCCATTTGCAACCTGGCACCTACCGATCAGGACGCAAATGCCGACCTGCTGATTTCTTGCGACATCGCGGCCGCGTTTGCGTTCTAGCCCGCGCGCGCGGATACAATAGAAAAACTGATTGCAAAGCGACCCCGCCGCCAGCGTCCGAGCGCGGCGGCGCGGGCATTTTAGGAGGATGTTCATGGCGAACGATAGCAAGACATGGCGGTGCGGAAAGTACGAGCTCAGCTTTGACCGTCCGCGCATCATGGGCGTCCTCAACGTGACGCCCGATTCGTTTAGCGACGGCGGTGAGCACTTCGACCCGGACGCCGCTATCGAGTACGGTTTGGCGATGCTCGACGCCGGCGCCGACATCATCGATGTGGGAGGCGAGTCCACGCGTCCCGGTTTTACCCCGGTCAACCCCGATGAGGAGGCCCGCCGCGTGCTGCCCGTGGTGCGCGCGCTGGCAAAGGAAGGTGCCATCGTCTCGATCGACACGCGTCATGTGGCGGTCGCCAAGGCTGCTGTGCGCTGCGGCGCCTCGATTGTCAATGACGTGACGGGCTTCACCGACCCCAAGATGGTCGAGTTTGTTAAGACGAGCACTTGCGGCGTCATCGTGATGCATGCCGGCGAGGTTGCCGCGCCTGCGCGCACGCATGCGACGGTGCAGCTCGATACCTCGGCCGCGGCGTTTGTTGCCGAGAAGGCGCGCGAGGCGGCTGCCGAGGCTGCCCGCGATGCCGAAAAGCCGGCCCGCCGTCGTCGTGGCAAGCTGCTGGGCGAACCCAAGGCGGAGGCCAAGCTTCCGGGTGGCGTGGTGCAACCCTCGCTTCCGTTTGGCGAGCCGGAGCCCGTGCCCGAGTCCGCAGCCGAGCAGGAGGCGCCGGCCGCCGAGCAGGTCGCCCCTGCCGCCGAGACCGCCGCGCCCGAGGCCACACCGGAGCCCAGCGACCACCTGGCCGCCATGATGCGCCGTAGCGCCCGCCGCGAGGAGGCGTATGTGCCCACCTCGCAGCTCCGCCGCTTTACCCTGCCCGATTCGGCGCCCATTATGCGTCGTGTTATGGGCTTTCTTTCCGACCAGGCCCGCACGCTCATCCATGCCGGCGTGTCGCGCGACCGCATTTGCATCGATCCCGGCCCGGGCTTTGGCAAGACGGCCAACGAAGATATCGTCATCCAGCGCGAGACCGCCAAGATGGCGTCGCTGGGCTATCCGCTCATGTGCGCCGTGTCGCGCAAGCGCTTTGTGGGCGCCGTCTCGGGCGTGACCGAGGCCGCCGCGCGCGATGCCGCCACGTTTGGTGTGTGCCTGGGCGCCATCCAGGCCGGCGCCAACATCGTGCGCGTGCACGACGTTGCGGGCTTTGCGCAGTTCCTGAACGGTTACTGGGCCGTTGCCAAGCCGCAGCCGCGCCGCGCGTTTGTGGCCGTGGGCTCCAACCTGGGGCATCGCTGCGACAACATCCGCGCCGCGCGCGACATGATCGCCGAGATCCCGCTCACCTGCGTTTCCAACTGCTCGCGCATCTACGAGAGCGAGCCGGCCTACGAGACGCGCCAGGACGCGTTTGCCAACGCCGTCATCGAGATTAAGACCGAGCTGGCGCCGCTGGTGTTGCTCGACGAGCTTATGAAGATCGAGGCCGAGCTGGGCCGCGACCGTTCCAAAAAGGCCAAGGCCAACGGCCCGCGCACCATCGACTTGGACCTGCTGTGGATGGACGGCGAGACCCACGGCGGCAAAAAGCTGCGCCTGCCGCATCCGCTGATCGGCGAGCGCGACTTTGTGCTGGTGCCGCTCGAGGACCTGATGCACGACCCGGCGCGGTTCTTCCGCTACAACGGCGTCGAGGTCAAGGAACCCGAGGATCGCGTGGGCCATATCGTGGGCGAATTGGGGCGTATGTAGATGATTGAGATGAATGCTGTTGCCGCCGGTACCGAGCTCGATGCCGCGCGCGACGCGGGTCGCGAGGGCGTGGCCGCGGGCTGGTGCGCGTGGAGCGCGGGTGATGCGTCGCTGACGTTTTCGCTGGTCGTGCGCCCCGATGTGAACATGCACGCCTTCCACGGCCTGCCGTTTGTGGCCGCAATGGGCATGATGGACGCGCTCGCGGGCACGGCCGCAACGCCGGGCCTGGGGCTTGCCGGCAAAGTGGGCATCCAGTGGCCGAGTGACATCGTGTGCGGCGCGCCTGCGTTTGAGACGTCGCTCGCGCGCGTCGCCGTCAACGGCGGTGCCGGTGCTGCGGGCATGTTTGCCGCGGTGACGGTGGATGTCGAGCGTGCGGCACTGGGCGAGCTCGGCGTGGATATGGGCGACGAGGTGCTGGTCGAGGCACTGGCCGCGGCGGTGCTCGCTCGCGTTGACGCCTGGGCGGTTGCTGCCAACACACCACAGGGCGCCGCCGGTCCGCTGGCCCCGGTGCTGGGCGAGTACTTCGACATGGTGCCGCTGCTGGGCCGTCAGGTTGCGGCGGTGTCGCCCAACGGTCTGCCGCTCGCAGTCGGTGTGTTTGCGGGCCTGGACATCTGGGGCCGCGCGACCATCAAGACCGACGCCGGCGAGCAAGAGTTTCCACCCGAGGCCGTGCGGATTCGCGGACTGTAGCGCAGGCGTTCGCGCCCAAGGATAACCATGACAGCGAAGCCCTCCTCGGGCAGCCGGGGAGGGGCTTTTGCGTGATCCGAGAGAATGGCTACCTTCGGCTTAATCCTATTCCTCAAAAATGAAAATGATTCAGTTTTGAGGAATAAGGTCGGTGACCGACCGCTGGGATGCGGCAGGGCTGTCCGGAGCATATTTATATCCGCACTATACGAAGCAATGGTCCTTGTCCTAAAGATCTTCATCAGGGTTATGCCATACTTGTCTAAAGCGACAATGTCGCGACACGTAAACGACACTGTCGTTTTTTGGAGGCAGCGCATGGATAAGGCTGAGCTGAAGGTATACCTTGCGGCAGGAGAGGGGCTTACGTCCGAATTCAAGAGGTGCGGCGCAGACCCACAACACGACCTGTATGAAACCGTCTGTTCGTTTGCGAATCGGCAAGGTGGCAACATTTTTCTGGGCATTGGCGACGACGGATCGGTAATCGGGATTTCCCCTGCAAGGGTTCGCGATGTGCAACGAATGGTCGTAAATGCGGTAAGTAATCCCAAGCTGTTTTCCATTCCTCCGGTTATTGAGACCGAAGCTATTGAGGTCGACGGTGCCTGGGTGGTTAGAATTTGGGTTCCTGCTGGTCCTGGTGTTTATAGCTTTAAGGGCACGATGTATGACAGAATCGCCGATGCAGACGTCAAGGTGTCGGGCGTCGAGCAAATTACCATGCTTTATCTGAGGAAGCAGAACGAATATTCAGAACGGCGCGTCTTCAAGTACGTCACACTCGAAGATTTCGATCCCTCTGCCATTCAACATGCTCGTTCTCTCGCGGTTGCCAGGACTCCAGATCATCCATGGGGTGCGATGAGCGACGAGGAATTGCTGAGGAGCGCGAAGCTATATAGAAAGGACCGTAGGACGGGCGAACAAGGCTATACGCTCGCATCGGTTTTGCTGTTCGGCAGGGATGAATGCATCGCAGACGTGTGTCCTTCATATAAGACTGACGCGATTGCGAGAATTGAGGACGAGGATCGCTACGACGACCGGCTGACGTTCACCGGTAATCTGATTGATGCTTATGAGGGGCTAGTACTATTTGCAAAGCAACATATTCAAGATAGGTTTTCTCTAATCGACGGACAACGCGTAAGCGTGCGCGATGTTGTAATTAGAGAGGTCGTCGCAAACCTGCTAATTCATCGCGAATATATCAGTCCTTTTCCAGCAAAGCTCGTGATAAGCCGTGCGCAGCTCGTTACGGAAAACGCAAGCCGGGCTATGTTTGAGGGCAGATTGACGTTATCGGATTTCAATCCTGTCTCAAAGAATCCAAGCATAGCGGGGGTGTTCAAAGAGATTGGATACGCTGAAGAATTAGGCAGTGGCTTTCGAAACATCCAGAAATGCTCGTTGGCGTACAGCGGAAAAGCGGCGAGTTTGGAGGATGGAGACGTATTTAAGGCAATTGTTCCCTTAACGCCTATCGCGGTGGCGCGTGGTGGCGAAGGGGTTTATGGGGTGGCGAGAATGCTGTGCGAGAGGGACGGTTTCTTGACCTCGCTGACTCTTTCTGAGTATCTGGGTGTTACGGCGCGAACGGCTCAGCGACACATACGCCATTTACTTGATGAGGGAATGATTGACCGAGATAAAAACAATTCCCGTCGTTACGTCGCGAAGTAATGCGACAATGTCGCGACACGAATGCGACACTGTCGCTTTCGTGTCGTCCTTTTCAGTTTTGAGGAATAGACTCGGCGTTCGTTCTAGCCCTGCTCCTGCATGCGGCGGTAGATTTCGCGGATGCCTTTGATGGTGAGTTGGCCGTCGACCACGTCGAAGGCATCGGTCGAGCCGGCGACGATGCTGGCGAGGCCGCCCGTGGCGATAACGGTGGCGTCCTCGCGACCCAACTCGCGCTTCATGCGTGCGACCAGGCCCTCTGCCATGGCGGCGGCACCCGTTACGGCGCCGACCTTGATGCACTCCTCGGTATCGCGGCCGATGGCGTGCTCGGGCGCCTCGAGCGGAACGCTGGCGAGCTTGGCCGCGCGGGCGGCAAGCGCATCCATGGAGATGCGGATGCCCGGCGCGATCGCTCCGCCAATGTAGTAGCCGTCCTCGTCGATAACGTCGATATTGGTCGCGGTGCCAAAGTCCACCACGATCGCCGGGGCGCCGTAGAAGGTCTCGGCCGCGACGGCGTTGGCGATGCGGTCGGCACCCACGGCCTGGGGACGTGCCGCGCGCAGCTTGGTCACGGCGGCCGTCTGCGGGCCGATGACGATGGCGTTCGCCGCGATGCGGTCGGCCACGGCGTGCCACTCGCGCGAGAGCTGCGGCACCACGCCGGCAAAGGCGATCGCGTCGACCGCGCTAAGCGAGAGGTCGTACATCTTAAAGAAGCCCATTAGGCGCACGTGGATCTCGTCGGCGGTAAAAGAGCGGTCGGTGGGCATGCGCCACGACTGCACCAGCTCGTCTCCGTCAAACAGGCCCATGGCCGTCTGCGTGTTTCCCATATCGATAGCGAGCAGCATGTCTACTCCAGGTGTCGGCGTAAAAGGACGCGCACCATTGTATACGTGCCGCCGGCGCTACGCCACGATTTGCCAACGCGGGACAATCACGTAGCTCAGGTCGTTGCCGGGGATAAAGATGTGCTCGCCGGGGTGCAGGTCGGCCTGTTCGCTGCAAGCAATGTGGCGGTTCTCGATCCAGACGCCGGCGGGGTTGTGGACGGTTGCGTGTAGCGAGCCGTCCTCGCGCATGCGAAGGTCGAGCGCCTGTCTGCCGATATCGGGGCTGCTGAGGATGATGGCTTTGATGTCCGCGCCGTCCTCGGGCGCGTATGGGTCACGGCCCAAATGGCACGCACGGCAGCCGTCGAGGGGCACCGTCTTCCAAAGTGCCTCGCTGCCGGTCGCCGGCGGGTGCGATGGAAATCTCGAGCGTGAGCGTGCGGTTGAGCCCGGCGGGCATGGTGGCATGACTTGCCGGCGGCTCAATCTGCATGCTGCCAAATCCCTGCTCGGCGGCAGCGGCGCCCAGGCCGGCGCGGTCGAGTTCCATGTCGTGGGCGATGCCGTACAGCACGGCGGCGAGCTGCGGCCCCAGGTAGTGGTTCACGATATAGTTCGCCTGCTCGAGCACGAAGACGCCGCGGTCGGCACGGCCACTTTTCTTTTGCAGCCAGTTGAACATCCAGCAGGCCTTGCCCAAGTTACGACGGAGCGTCTGTCGCAGCAGACGAAACTCGACGAGGCCGTGTTCGTTGCCGGCGGCAGCGGTAGCCAGAGCGAGCGCAGCGTCATCGACGGCGCGGATGATCCCGCCGGGCGCAGTCGCCGTGCTGCACTCCCAAATCCAGCGCGCGAGGAGCTGGCCGGCCTGTTGCCAGGCGGCCGAGTCGTCCGAAGCGATCGGCGCACGCCGCGCGGATGCATCTTCGGCGCGCCCTTGGGTGAACTTCCACAGCCAGCCGGTACGTGCAAGCTCAACGCGATGTGCGGGCATTGCGCCTACCTGTCCCGCCAACAGCTCAACATTGCTTTCGATAGCGGTGAAAAAGCTACGTTTGGCCAGGTATTTGACCCAGTCGGCACCCGCCTTGCGATTGGCCGGCTTGGGTGTTGAGGGAATGCTGCCGGGCTGCGGCTCGGCAAGCGGAAGCTCGGCATCCGAAGATTCCGAATAACCGGGCACGTCCAGCAGCGTGCCGATGCGGCGCTGCGTCTTGGCGAAATTGCGGTTGCGGACGATGGGTTGAAAGGCGTCCCAGTCTCCGCGGTCGATAAAGGAGAGCGTGGCAGGGTCGATACCGCCGCGCTGGTCGTATGAGCCCATCTTGATGCAGGTGCTGCGCAGCAGGGCGCTTTCGTTTTCGAGCACAGCGTATTGCAGGCAGAGCATGCCAATCTGGCGGCGCAACAGCTCGGGGTCGGGCTCGCGGGTGTCGGTTTCGATGCTCGCCGGTTCGTCCGTCATGCTCCAGGGGTCGCGGCCTCCGTGCTCCAAAAACAGCAGGCAGGCCGCGGCGCTGCCGGTTAGCGCGCGGGGGCGAAACTCGGCATCGCCCGCCATGCTGCCGCAAAGTACCTGCTCGGGCGAGGCCGAGCGGCGACGCACGGTAAAGTAGTCGCCCAAAAAGCTCTCGAGCTCGTCGCGGATGCGTTCTGTGGCAGCTCCTGTACCGGCCTCTGCGAGCACCTCGCTCACCTGCGCGCCCGCGCGATACCAATCCACGTCAATGGCGTAGGCGACCTCGTCGCCGAGCGCCTGGGCGCACCACGCGCCAAAGCCGCGGCCGGTCAGGGCATCGAGCTGCTCAAACAGCTCGGCATAGGCATTGTGGGGCGCGGCGCTGGCCATGGGGTGTCCTTTCGCGATTACTTAGCTTCGCAGGGTATCAGATGCCGTCCATGATGGCGCGCACGACCGCGAGCGGCGGGCGGCGGCGTTCAGCTGAAACGCGTGGCGCGGGTGCGCGGGCGCCTCCGGGTAGGCTCGCCGACAAGTTGGACGAGCGGACGGAGGATGCCATGGATGCCCAAGGTGTATTGAACAATGTGTGGGAGCCGTTGTGCCGTGCGGCGCGTGGATGGCTGGGCGCCGAGGCCGAGCTGGATCGATTCGCCGCGCGTGTGGAGCGCGTGCTTGCCCGGCGGCCTGGCGCGGCTCGCGAGGCGGGGGATCAGGCCGTCGGCGACGAGACGATTGCCACGCCGCTGGCGCCGACGCCGTCGCAGCAGACGATGCTGGCGGATGCCGCTGCGGCCGCGATGGCCGCGCTGCCGGAAGTCCCCGCGCAAACGCAGCTGCCGTTTGCCGAGCTCATCTACCCCAAGCCGGGCACGCGGCATGCGAGCACGCTGGTGTATCGCGCCGGCGGGCGCGTGTTCAAGATTGCGCTGGATGCGGGTGCGGCCGCCCGGCTGGCGCGCGAGGCTCGGTTTTTATCCGGGCCGCTGTCGGGCTATGCATGTTTTGCCGACGTGTATCGGCTGGGCTCGGTTTGCGATGCACGTCTTTCGGCTGAGCCGCTCGTGTGTCTGTCCGAGCAATATATTGCGGGCTTGCCAGCCGATGCGTGGGTCGAGCGGCATGCGCAGGGACTTGAGCCGGGGTCGGCGGCACGCGAGCGGATCGTTGGCGCGCTCTATGACCGGCTGCTCGAGGCGCTCGCCATTGTTCATCGCGCCGGGATTATCCACCGCGACATCCATCCGGGAAACATCCTGGTCGACGAGGCCGGCGCCGTGCATCTGATCGATTTTGGCTGTGCGATCACGCTTGCCGAGGCCGATGCCGCCGCGCGCGAGCCGGCGCTGCGCGAATGCGTGATCAGCCGCGGTTTTGAGGCGCCCGAGGCCCATGTGGGCGGGCCGTATACGCCCAAAACGGATCTCTATGCCGCCGCTGCCGTGGCGGCGCAGCTTGCCTACGGCACCCGCGACGTTACTGAGTTGCCGCCGACGCCGCTGGGGCGCCGCTTGGCCCGCGTGCTGGGGTAGGGCCTGATGGGGCGCCCGCCCGCCGCGAGCTAGGCCGGACCCCGCATCGCCGCCCATCCTCGTTTTCAGCTGAATCGCGCGGCGGCCCGGCGCCTCGGCCTCCTGCCACACTGTCGCCAACAAGGCGGGCATCCAGAGCCCGCCACACCAACCGAAAGGATCACTCATGAATCGCTTCGAAAACGTCCCGACCACTATCCTCGGCACCGGCTACCTCAACGAGCCGCACATGAGCGTGGTGTCGGTCAACGACTGCTCGTCTTCTGTCGCCGGCGTTATGGCCCAAATGAACCGCGGCCGTGCGCACTTTAAGCAGAAGGTCTGTGAAAACGCTAAGGCCCGCGAGCTGGTGGACATTGCGATGGTCAACGTGGCGAGCGATGTGCAGGTCATGCGCCTGCGCGACGTCGTGTCCGGCGAGGTCGACGGGAGCGATGCCGGGCCTGCCAGCGCTGCCGCCGATACCCTGTCCGCACCCGACCTGGACGAGGCCGATGCCGCCTTTGTCCCCGTTAAGGACCTGCCCGACATTACGCTCAAGGCCCACGGCCTCACCCGTCTCAACGACGGCATCGTGCGCGCCCTCAACTTGGTGCACGACCACGCCCAGCGCCAGCTGCGCGCAGGCATCAATGTTAAGCGCTCACTCGTGCTCATCTACACCGATGGGCGCGACGAGCCAGCCGGCAACGTGGACGAGGCCGCCGAGCTTATCGCCAAGATGGTCGCAAAGGACCAGGTAAAGGTGGTGTTCCTGGGCTTTGGCGACTTTGATCGCGCGACGGCCGAGCAGCTCACCAAGAGCTGCGGCGGCTATTTTGAGGCCAACTTTGACGCGAGCGACGGCGTGCCGTTCGACCGCTTCTTCCACTTTATGAGCGAGATCGCGTGCGGCATGAGCCAGCTGGCGCCCGGCACGGCGATTGCCACGTCCGAGACCTTCGACGGCGATGACGACGACATTCGCTTTGTGTGCACCGACGGCGTGACCACGTTCGAAGAGTTCTGCAAGTAGGGCATCTACCGGCGCGTTTATCCAAGCAAGCCCCGGACGCGGCGCCGGACGGACCAGAGCCCGCCGCGCCCGGCTGGTACAGATAGAAAGGACGACCATGTTGATTCATTACGAGGCCAGCGTGACCGGCCCCAGCCATAAGCTGCAAGGGCGCAGCAACCAGGATTGCCACTGCGTGCGCGTGGTGGAGGCGCCTCGCGCGGAAGAGGCGGGGGATGCGGCCGAGTCGCGCGAAGCCCCCGCTGCTCCCGCGCCGCGCCAGACGATTGTCGCCGCTGTTGCGGACGGCGTCTCGTCCATGATTTTGAGTGGCGAGGGCGCCCATCTGGCAAGTGAGGCTGCGGTCGACGCGGCTGCCGAGGCGTTCGTGCGCGGCGAGCTGGTGCCGGGTGACGCCTCGGCGTTGAAGGATGTGTATGAACGCGCCCTTCGCGCCGTAGCGGATGTCGCCGCCAATGAGCCCGCTGCCGACATTGCCTCATTTGCCTGCACCCTGTGTGTGGTGGTGTGGGATGGCGCGCACGTGTGGTATGGCAACGCCGGCGACTCCGGCGCGATTGCGGTGGATGCCGCGGGCGTGCCGTTTGCGCTAACGCATCTGCACCGCGGCCCGCTGTCGTGCCAGGTGTTTCCCCTGCACGATACCTATCACTGGGAGTTTGGCTTTGCCGCGGGCGCCGCGGGCGTGCTCATGGCGACCGACGGCATGCTCGAGAAGTTTGCCACTTGGGAGCCGGGTTCCTATAGTGCGCCGACTGACTTTAACCGCGAGGCCATCGACCTGTTTATGGCATGCGATATCGACGCGGACGACGTGCCGGCGCTCTGCGGCGGTGCGGCCGATTACCTGCGCGCACTGCCCGCGACCTGCGTGGACGACGACAAGACGGTGGTGGCGCTTATCAATTGCGAGGGCGATTCGCTGGCTGGTGATGCCGGGGACGAAGTTGAGGACGCGACGGCCGAGCGCCTGGCGACGACGGGCGTGTCCTTTGCGGACGCGGACGGCGACCTGATCGTGCTGCCGTGGCGCGACGAGCTCCGCCTGCGTGCCGGCGATGTTGCCCGCGCCGTGGGCGGCAGCTTTAGCGTGGAGCTCGAGTACCAGCTCATGTGTGGCGCGGCGCTCGATCGCGCGCTGGAGCTGGCGACCGCTGCCGCCGCCGAGCGCGCCGAGACGTATCGCGTGTTTGAGGACTGCGTGATCGGCGAGCCCGATGATTTTGAGGCCGTCGTCGCGACCGGCGACGATACCGCGTTTGACGAGATGGAATAGGAGGGGCGCATGTACGTGTACGACAGCAACGGCACCGTCGTTGAGCTGGGCGATGTGATCAACGCGGGCGGTGAGGGCGAAGTACGCACTGTTGTGGGCGATGGCACCACGGTGGCCAAGCTCTACCGCGACCCCACGCCCGAGCGCCGCGCCAAGATTCAAAACATGGTCGCGCTGCACGACAAGATTATGGCCGTGCAGGCCGGCGTGCTGCGCGCCGTGTGCTGGCCGCGCCAGGCGCTGTATGCCGATTCCGAGGCGGCGGAGTTCATCGGCTTTTTGATGCGCCGCGCGCCCGTGGGCAGCGTGGCGGCAAGCGAGCTCTACCGCTATCCGCGGGCGGCCACGGGCTTATCGGCGCTGACCTGCGTTGATGCGCTCATTGCCCTGACGCGCGTGCTCGATGCTCTGCACCATACGGTGGTGAATGGACACGCGCTGGTGGTGGGGGATCTTTCGGGCGACAACGTGCTGGTGGCGCCCGACGGGAGCGTGCACTTGATCGATGCCGACACCTTCTATGTGCAGCGCGGCGGTACCCATCCGTGTATGGCGTGCGCGCCGGGTGTGGCAGCGCCCGAGCTGATCGCCGCTGCCCACGGTCGCACGTATGCCCAGATGGAGGCGGCGGGCGAGCCCACGTTTACCGTGGCCACCGATCTGTTTGCCCTGGCAGTGCTGGTGTTTCGCATGCTGGGCAACGGTGTTCATCCCTTTGAGGGCGCTGTTGAACCCGATGCGGAGGGCGAGTATCCGCTGCCGCCCGCGGTCGACTGTCAGGTGCGCGACGGGCGTTCACCCTTTACGGGCACGGCGCCTGGGGTGGGGCTGTTTGCCTGGGCGTTGCCGCTCTGCCACGTGCCGCCCTTGCTGCGCGAGGCCTACGAGCGCTCGCTGTTTAGCGGAGCCGATGGTGCCGACCGCCGCGTGACCGATGCCCAGTGGTGTCGCCTGTTGCGTGACTACCGCGCTCACCTGGTCGAATGTGGGCACGGGCACGTGTTCCATCGCGGATTTGTAACGGCTGCGGGGGCGCCCGCCTGCCCGTACTGCGCTGCCGACCGCCGTGTGGCTCGCATGGCGCAGGCGTCGGCTGCGTAGGGGTGTGCGATGTTTGCTGTGTGTGCCGACGGGCTTCTTGGGGCCGGCGGAGTCGCTGCCGAGGGGTTGCGCCGCGGGTGGGTTGCCGCGCGGGCGGTGCACGATGCGTGCGCACCGGCGGTCGCTTCCTGCGCGTATTTGGCCCATCGTCAGACGCTCGGCCAGCGCGAACGTGGGCTGTACGATTTGATTGACAATGCGGTTGCCCGTCGCGAGCCCTCGGTGGTGCTGCCGGGCGTGGGCAGCTTTGCCCGGGCGGCGGAGCTCTATCACCTGGTGTGCCACGACCGCCCGGGCTACATCTATGCCAGCCGCACCATCTGCGGGAGCGACCCCGGGCCAGTGTCGGGCGATGTGCGGCTCGATTTTGTCTACCGCATGGAGTCCGAGGCCGCGGGTCGTGCGCTGCGCAAGATGGAGCGTCGCGCTACCCGCCTGCTGCGGAACGTGGACCGCACGGCTCCTGCGGGTGCCATTGCGCTGCAGGTTCACGACCTACTGCTGCGAGACTTTACCTACACCTACCAGGACATGGAGCCCGATGAGATGCCGGACGAGGTGGATGGCGCCGACGATTGCCATTTTGCCCACGCCGCGCTGATCGGGCGTAATGCCGTGTGCGACGGTTGGTCGCTTGCGTACAAGTACCTGCTCGATCGTGTGGGCGTGGCGAGCGCGGTGGTGTGGGGCCAAGCGGGCGATGCCGAGAATCCCGCGGGCAATCACGCGTGGAATGTGGTGGATATTGCCGATGAGCTGGGCGGTCGTCATCGCTGGTCGCATGTCGATGTGACGTGGGACGGCACGTGCTCGGCGGCCGACGTTATCTCGCATGGCAACTTTGGACTGGATGGGCGTCAGGCTGCGATGACTCATACGATTGAGTCGCCGGGCTTTGATCCGGTTTGCGTGGCGGCGGATTATTACCGCGCGCATGGCCTGCGGGTGGGGTGCGCGTCGCAGGCGGTTGAGCTGGCGCGCCGCACGGGGTTTCCGCGCGCGGGGTTTGAGCTGCAGCTTCCTCCTTGCGGGGATGCCGATGCGCAGGCGCAGTGCCAGGCGGTTGCCAAGCGTCTGAGCAGGGAGTTTGGCGAACCGGTGCGCACGAGGCTGATTCCGGAACGCCGGGTAGTCCTGGTTTTCCCGTCTCCAAGGGTGTTCAAGATATGAAGGAATTATGCTCTACGAGATTTTCCTTGCCGTTTACCGAATGGCCGCGTAATATTCTTTCTTGCGCACATGAGGCGCCCAGACATTGCGGGGTGGAGCAGTCTGGTAGCTCGCCGGGCTCATAACCCGGAGGTCGTAGGTTCAAATCCTGCCCCCGCGACCAAGAACTTGCAGCTCGTCGGCCTAGCCGGCGAGCTTTTTTGTTACCCGGGGACCGTATTTTCGACCCCATTCTCAACCCCCCAAATCAAAATCTCAATCTGTAACATCTAAACCCGGTTTTGGCGGCTAGGTGTTACAGATCGAGACAAACCGGCGGCACGACTTCCGTTTGTCTTGATTTGTAACAGTTGGGGGCCAAAAGTAGGTCTAGATGTTACAGATCAAGATTATCCAGCGGGATGGTTTGGTTTGTCTCAATCTGTAACACGAGGGACGGATTTTGCCGAGTTACTGTTACAGATTGAGATTTTCCGGCAGACCGATTTTGAATGTCTCGTTCTGTAACAGTTGGAGCCCAAAAGTAGGTCTAGATGTTACAGATCGAGACATTTCGGCAGGCCGGCCCCGTTGTGCGAAGAGGGCGACTCGCGAATTCAAACTGGCGCCTGTCACTGAGGTGGATACTGGGGAACATTACTGCGGAACTAGGGAACTTTACTAGGGAACTAGGGAACTTTACTGCGGAACTGAGGAACTTTTACTAGGGAACCAGGGGGCCATCGCTGACCGAGCCTCGTTCCGGACACGATGGCCCCTTTCCGGACATTCGCGGACAATGTCCGGAAAGGGGCCAAAAATGTCCGGAAAGAGGCTTGAATGTCCGGAATTGAGGGGCTGTCCGGCACTCGGGACGCTGTGATGCGGCCCCGGTGAGGGATCGGGGCCGGGCTACCGGTTCGTCCGCGACTCCGTCCGGTGTCCCCCGGCTCAGCCCTCAACCCCTCAGATTAAAATCTCAATCTGTAACACCTGGACTCGATTTGGGCGGCTAACTGTTACAGATTGAGATATTTCGGCGGGACGACCTCCGTTTGTCTAAATCTGTAACACGAGGGGTGGATTTGGCCGAGTTACTGTTACAGATCGAGATTTTCTTACAGGCGGGTTTGGTTTGTCTCGATCTGTAACATCTGGGGCCCATTTTGCCGAGTAACTGTTACAGATCGAGATGATTTGCTGGGTCGGCCTTAGTTGTTGGTAATCAGGAACTCATCCAGGAACACATCGAGCAGGTCGTTCTTGCGCTGTGGTAGCCAGGCGGCGGCAATTGTCATTTCGGCCGATTTGCCCTCTATGGGAATCGCAACGACTTTGCCGTTGGTGGGAAAGGTCTGCGTCAGATATCCGGGCAGCAGCGCGTAGCCCAGGCCTGCGGCGACGCACAACACACTTGTCTCGACGTCTTCAGACACATAGGCAATCTTGGGGTGCTCTTCTATCTTGGCAAGCGTGGCCGCAATCGCCTCCGATTCGCCGTATCCGCTGGCTCCGCGCGTGGCGTCGACAATCGGATACCCCTTAAGGTCTTCGATGCGAATCGATTGCCGGTGGGCGAGCGGGTGATCGAGCGGCACCACGGCGTGCAGTGGATAGGACCTCAGGACCTGCCACTGCATATCGGACATGCGGTATTCGTTGTAGAGCAGGTTGATGCACACGTCGATATCTTCTCGGCGCAGGGCATCGTAGAGCTCCGAGACGTTGTCGCGCATAAAACTCAGTCGCACGTTGGGGTAGCCCTGGTGAAACCCAAACAGCATGTCGGCTAGATCAGTCCGTTCGTATCCCTTTATGTAGCCGACCTTGAGCTCGCCTTCGGGCATGTCGTCTGCCGCCCGCGCGCGCCTTACGGCCTCGGTGGTTCGCCCGACAATCGCACGGGCGTCATCAAGGAACAGGGCCCCCGCCATCGTGAGCTTAACGTGATGGTTATCGCGCTCGAACAGCTGCTTTCCCACGGTGCGCTCGAGCGCCGCGATCTGGTTTGAAACCGTTGCCTGCGAAACAAAGAACTCCTTGGCGACCTTCGAAAAAGAGCGCGCCTCGGCCACGGCTATAAAGTACTCCAGCTGTTTGATGCGCATGGTTCTCCATACATTAGATTTTCTTATCACGTAATGCATAGATTAGCGCAAACGCCCAGCGATTTCCCTTTTATGATTTAGGAACGGTTATTTGCGTGCGTATCGACAACACCGCAAATTTCTTTTGAAGAGAGGAATCTCGATGAAAGGCCGTAAAACCATCAAGCTTGTTCAGGCCGCCACTGGTGCCATTGTGCTCACACTCCTTATGCAGCTGATGGGGGTGTTTGGGTATGGGCAGTACACCTGGATGTGCTTTTTGCCGTTGCTGATGTTTTTTGCCTTTGGGGCCGATTTTAAGAAGATCCCCGAGATGCTGGTGAGCTATGCCGTCGGTGAGGTTTGGTGTGTGATCAATTCGCTGGTCATGGGCGTATTCGTCTCGGCCTTTGGCGCCGACAACATGGTTATGAGCAACATCGTCCCGACCATCCTTGTTATCTTTTGCATCCTGACGACTCATGAGAACCTGCTCGAAGGCAAGATCTGCTCCAATGTGCCCTGCGTCTTTATGGGTCTTGCCACATCGTTCTTCACGTTTATGCTGCAGCAGCCGATCAACTTTGGCCACCTCTTTGCGTTCTGGGCCTTTGGAATCGCGCTCGCGGTTTGCCTCGTCATGTCGGGAACGCTCGTGTGCTCGGCAATCTTTGGAAAAGAGCGCACTATTCAGGCGCTTACGCCGCTCGCTGTTCTCGAGGCGCAGCAGAACCATAAATAAGAAAACTCGATTATCCGGGGCGGACGTCATGCGGCGCATCACCCCTTTTGCGTATGGCGCCAAGACCATGCGTTCGAAAACGTTGCCCAAGCACATGGTACATCCGCACAAAGTCCGTGGTCGCTATGGGCAAACATCGGTGCGCCTGCACATGGTTTTGAGTCTGTTTTCGAGCGAAAGTATGGCTGTCGATACGCAAGCAATTCGCATGAAGCCTGGGCTCGTTCAAGAGCCTTATAAAGGAGGATTCGCATGAAACAGTTAGAGACCGACGTCGTTGTCGTTGCTGCCGGCCTGAGCGGCCTTGCCGCAGCGGTTGCCGCAGCCGAGGCGGGTGCTCGCGTCATCGCCCTGGAGAAGGCCCCCATTACCGGCGGCGCCGCCAACATGGGCATGGGACCTGCCGCCGCTGGCTCTCCGCTCCAGAAGGCCTCGATGATCGAGGTCACGCCGGGCGAGCTCTTCCGTCGCCATATGTTCTATACGCACTACCAGGTCGATGCTCGCCTGGTGCGCGACTACTACTTTAAGTCGGGCGACACCATTGCATGGCTGCAGGACATGGGCGTGGAGTTTAACTCCGTGCGCCCGGCGTTCCGCGCTCGCGAGCGCACGCGTGCCTATTCCGATGGCGAGTACACCTGGCATGTCGTGCAGCCCGAGGACGGCTCCGAGCCCGGTCCTCGCGCGGCCACCACGATGACCAAGCGCATGACCGAGCGCGCTCAGGACCTGGGTGTCGAGTTTATGTTCGAGTGCCCGGGCACCGGCCTTATCAAGGGTGAGGATGGCGCCATTTGCGGCGTGACCGCCAAGGACAAGGACGGCGAGGAGTACCAGATCTCGTGCAAGTCCGCGATTGTCGCCACGGGCGGTTTTGGCCACAACGCCAAGCTCATCAAGGAAAAGCTCGACTTTGAGTGGGGTACTGACCTGTTTTCGTTTGCCATTCCGGGCATGGACGGCGACGGTATCAACATGTGCCACGAGGTCGGCGGCGGCCACACCCCGGTGACCATGGAGCTCATGTACCAGATCCCCGACAACATGAACCACTTCTATGTTGAGGGCGCGTTCCGTCAGCCGTGCTACTGGTGCAACCACCTGGGCGAGCGCTTTATGCCCGAGGACGAGATCTTCAACACCACCTTTGTCGGCAATGCCATTAACCATCTTCCCGGCAAGGTCGCTTATGCCATCTTTGATTCCCGCATGCTCAAGCATTGGAAGAAGGATGGTCCGGATATCGTCAGCCACGTTCATCCGCACGATTTGTACGATGGCTTTGAGGAGCAGTGGAACCGCGACCTGGAGGCCGGCTACCCGGCGATTTGCCAGGCCGACACGCTGGAGGAGCTTGCCGAGAAGGCCGGCATCGATGTTGAGGGCCTGCTCGCCAACGTCGACGAGTACAACCAGATGTGCGACAACGGCTGGGACGACATCTTTGAGAAAGAGCGCGAGTTTATGAAGCCGCTCGAGAAGGGTCCCTTCTATTGCTGCAAGCAGTACTGTGGCGCCTACGGCACCCTGGGTGGCGTACTCATCAACCACAAGATGGAGGTCATGACCGACGACTATGAGGTCATCCCCGGCCTGTACTGCGTTGGCACCGACGCCTGCACCATCTATGGCGACTCCTATAACTACTGCATTCCGGGTAACACCATGGGCTTCTGCCTTAACTCGGGTCGCATCGCCGGTGAGAACGCCGCCGCAGCCCTCTTTGAGGACGCGGGCGACGAGGAGTGGTCGTAACACCAAAGCTATTCGCGCCTACGGGCACTCACGCATGGGGTGCAGGCGGGGATTTGCCCTACAAGCGAGGCGCTCGGGATCGCTTTGGTCCCGGGCGCCTTTCTGGACAAGAGCACGTTCTGAGGGGAACGAATGAAGCTAACGATTAATGGAGCCGAGGTCGAGGCACGCGAGGGGCAAAATGTCCTGGAGGCCGCGCTCGACGCCGGTATTTACATCCCGCATTTGTGTAAGCATCCCGACCTTGAGGCCGTGGGTGGATGCCGCCTGTGCATGGTCGAGGTCGATGGCCAGGACGAGCCGGTGTGCGCCTGCAAGACGCCGGTTGCCGAGGGAATGGTTGTAAACACGACGGGCGAGCAGGCCGAGCGCGTGCGCAAGCTAGCGATGGAACTGATCCTGGCCACGCATCCCGCCGATTGCACCGGCTGTCCCAAGTACGGCAAGTGCGAGCTGCAGTCTATGTATCAGTACCTGGGAGTTTCGCCGGCGCGCTGGCGCACCAAGAGTCGTCCGGTCGCCACGGACGAATCGAACCCGCTGATCACCCACATGTTCACCCGCTGCATTCGCTGCGGCCGCTGCGTGCGTGCCTGCCGCGAGTTGCGCGGCGCCGGTGTCTTGGACTACCAGCGTACCGAGGACGGCATTCGCATTGGCACCGACGGCAGCGTGAGTCTGCAGGAGGCCGGTTGCCGTTTTTGCGGGGCCTGCATCGAGGTGTGCCCGACGGGCTCGATCGTCGACACGCTCAATATGTTCGATGAGAACAAGTCGTATGCCGATAACGTGGTTCCCTGTCGCTCGGGCTGCCCCGCTCATGTGGATATACCGCGCTACCTGCGTCATATCCGCAACAGCGAGTACACCCGCGCCGCCGCGGTGGTGCGCGAGAAGGTTCCGTTCCCTGAGAGCCTGGGTGACATTTGCGTGCACAACTGCCAGGATGCCTGCAAGCGCAACGAGCTCAACGGCACCCCGGTTTCGGTCTGTCGCCTTAAGCGCGCCGCTGCCGTGCGCGATACGGGCGACTGGAAGGCCAACGTGCGCCATGAGCCGCTGAGCGGCAAGACGGTTGCCGTTGTGGGCGCCGGCCCCGCCGGTTTGACCGCCGCACTCTATTGCGCCGAGAAGGGCCACAAGGTTGTGGTGTTCGAGGCCAACGAGAAGGTCGGCGGCCAGATGCGCTACGGTATTCCGGCATATCGTCTGCCCGACGCCACGGTTGACGCCGAGGTCGCGACGATTTTGGAGATCGCCCAGGGTAACGATGCCGAGCCGCGCATTGAGCTGCGCTGTGGCGAGCGCGTCGCCGAGCCCCAGGCGCTTTTGGCGCAGGGCTTTGATGCCGTGCTGGTGGCGGTGGGCACCCATGACGGAACGGTGCTCCCCATGCCCGGGCACGACCTTGAGGGCGTGCTGCGCAACACCGACTTTTTGAAGGCTGCCCGCACAGGCAATGCCCCGGACCTGACGGGCAAACGCGTCGTGGTGCTGGGCGGCGGCAACGTGGCGTACGACTGCGCTCGTACCGCCGTGCGCCTGGGCACCGCATCGGTCGATGTTGCCTGCCTTGAGGCCCAGGATGCCATGACCTCTACGCCCGAGGAGCGCGCCGAGGCCGCCGAAGAAGGCGTGGTCTTGCACGATGCCTATGCCTTTACCAGCATCAACGAGACGGAGGAAGGCTCGGGCAAGGTCGGCTCCATGACGATCCATAAGATCGAGCGCTTCTACTTTGACGAGAACCACCGTGCCGTCACCGAGCTGCTCGACGGCGGCGAGGAGACCATCGATGCCGACTGCGTGATCTTTGCCGTGGGCCAAAAGCCCGAGGGCACTGCCCAGATGGGCCTTGAACTTACGCACGGTCCGTATATCGTGGCCGACGCCGAGGGCAAGACGAGCGTTGAGGGCATTTGGTCGGCGGGTGACTGCGTGACGGGCACCAAGTCGGTGATTGCGGCAATCGCTGCGGGCCGCACGTGTGCCTCGGCCATCGACCGCGCTTTGGGTGGCGATGGCGACATCGACGAGAAGCTGACCGAGCACGATGCTCCCAAGCAGTGGATTGGGCATGCCCCCGAGGGCTTCTACGGCGATGCCGTGCAGCCCGAATTTGTCGAGGCTCAGGTACGCAAGGACAATTTCGATACGTTTGAGTGCCCCTATACCGACCATGAGGCCACATGCGAGGCGAGTCGCTGCCTGCAGTGCGATTTGCGCCTGACGATCAGCACGCCGCGCCTGTGGAACGAGTACTAGGAGAGGAGCGATAACCCATGACGATCATCAACTTTATGCCGGTGCACCGACAGGCGCCCGTGGCGCTTTGGCTCCTTAAGAAGGATGTGGCAGCTGCTGCGGAAAAAATTGCAAAGACCGGTGCCCAGGCGGTTCTGGTGCCGGCGCGCGATGAGGCTTCTTCCGCGCTCGCGGATGCGCTGGGTGATTCCTGCCGCGTGGTCGAGTGCGACCCGAGTTTGGGTTTTGTCTATACCAACGGCTCGGCCGCGGCCAAGATGCTCAAAGGCGAAAAGCCCCTGCCGTCCTGCTGCGAGGGCGAAGGCGACGACCGCTGCGTGAGCGGCTCGGAGCTGCTTGCCGCCGAGGGCAAGCGCTGGGTGTGGTTTGATGGGGCCGACGAGCCCGTCGAGCTCGGTCGCGTTACGAGTGCGAGCGCCCTGGTTGCCGCCTCGGGCGTCGCCGATGCCAAGGCGGTGGGGCTTGGGTATCCCAGCGGCTTGCTGCTGGGCCCCGACGATGCTTCGGAGATTGAGCTGCGCAGCGATTACGTGCGCGTCTACACTGCTCAAAACTGCATGGCAAAGGCGCTTTTGGACATTTGCGAGCTGTACCGTCACGAGAGCTGCGGCCGCTGCGCCTTTGGTTACGAGGGCTCGCATCAAATCACGACGATCCTTGCCGACATTTGCCGCAAGAAGGGCAAGCCGACCGACCTGGCGCTTTTGCGCGACCTGTGCCCTGTGATGCAGACACAGTGCCTGTGTGAGCAGGGTCGCGTGCTGGCGCGCACGGTGCGGTCGTTCCTCGACCTGTTCGAGGGCGAGATTATGCAGCACGTCACCAAGAAGGTCTGCGCCGCCGGGGAATGCCAGGCATTTTTGACCTTCCATATCCTGGCCTCCAAATGCCAGGCCTGTAACAAGTGCGTCGATTCGGATGTTTGCGAGGAGGACGCGATCCTGGGAAGGCCGCGCTTTATCCACGTGATCGACCAAAAGGCCTGCAGCCAATGCGGTGCCTGCCTTGACATTTGCGACAACGGCGCGATTGTCGCGGCCGGAGCCGTCAAGCCCAAGTGCCCGCCCAAGCCCATTCCCTTTAAGCGCAAATAGCGCGATTCCCCCTCTCGCTTTGTCCGCATTGAGCAGGGCGGGAGGGACTTTTGTTTATCTGCACGAGGTGCCCTGCAGACTTTCGCATGAGCCTTGGTTGCCTGGACGGTGCATGCGTTTTGCGTCTGCCGTACGCTTTTTTGCGAAGTACGCACGGGCAGAATCCGTGCCCAAAATGCTCTGGAGAGGAGCGAACATGTCGTTTAAAGTGATGGCGATTTGTGCCGGTAGGCACGGTGGCAACGGCGAGGCTTTGGCTAAGGAGGCCCTTTGCGCGGTGCGCGAGGCCGGCGGCGAGGTCGAGCTGATCAATCTGTTCGATTACAACATCTTGCCCTGCACCGGCTGCGAGGGTTGCACCATGCAGATGGGAAAGATGGGTGCCGGTCTGCAAAAGGAATATCATGGCTGCGTCCTTAAGAAAAAGGACGACGTCGACGCGATTATCCGCGAGCTGCAGACCTGCCAGGGCGTAATCTTCTCGGTCCCGACGTACGACCTTACGCCCAGCTCGGTGTACACCCGCTTTGCCCAGCGCTTCTTGGCTTACGAGCTTTCGTTTTTGCTTGCCATCGGCGCTGTAAAGGAGAATCCGCATACCGTGGCCGGCCTTATTTCTGTTGGCGGTTCCATGCACGACTGGCAGTCGCTTGCGCTCGAGAGCCTGCAGGCGACCATGTTTACCATGTCGATGACCGTTGTCGATCGCTATCTGGCGCAGCGCGACGGCCGTCCGGGCAATACGTTTGTCTGGGGAGACGACGTGGAGTGGGGCGGACAGATCGCCCGCGCGCACAAGATGGGCGAGAACATCGTAAAGGCCATCCGCACGCCGGCTGACGAGCGCTGCTGGCTGGGCGACCCGGATGACGGCGTGTGCCCCAACTGCCATAGCTCCCTGGTGTATCCCGGCGATAAGCATTGGGACGGCGTCGAGTTTCCGTGGGAGTGCGCGGTCTGCGGCGCGGGCGGCGATATCGTGACCGACGAGCGTACTGGGCGTCCCAAGCTCAAGATTGCCGAGAACGGCCTAATCCGCGACCGCAACGACGACCATGCGCGCGCCGAGCACCTCAACGAGATCAACAAGACACGCGACGAGTTCTTCGCCCACATGGACGAGGTTAAGCCGCTCATGGAGAAGTACGCCAAGATGACGTTCCCCACGTTGGAGATCAAGCGCGACTAGTTTTGCCCAGGCCCCGCCCGGCCTACTTGCGACAGTGCAAATCGTCGCTGGTGCGGGGCTTTGTCCTCGGCTCAAGAAAGCCGAGGTAGATAAGGGTGCGAATCGAGAGATGGAACAAAAAGAGGTCTTCTCCCGATGCCAAGTCGTTGCCCGTGATTTCCTTGATGCGGTTAATGCGGTAGAGCAGCGTATTTTTGTGGAGCGACAGGATCGTTGCCGTGCGCGCCGTGTTGCAACCGTGCTGCATAAAGGCAAAGAGCGTCTCGACCAGCTCGGAATCGTGCGACTGGTCGTGCTTCCAGAGCGCCCAGATTGCCGGATGGCAGTAATTCATAAGGTTGACGTGGTCGTTGCAGATGTCGAGCATCTCCATGTAGGTGTATTCGCAATAGCGATACACGTGGGTGTCGTCGAGGATCTTGGTGAAGGCGGAGCCGTAGCGAATGGCGGCTCGTGCCTGATTAAGGTGCGCCCGCACGTCTGTCGCCTGGGAAAACTCGTTGCTAATGCCGACAAACAGGCTGTTTGCGGCGGCGACGCGCGCAAGGATCGCCTCGTCGGCGACGGGCAGTTGCGTGGAAGGCGGGCGGCTCACCAGCGCCACGAGTTCGCCCTCGTACATGGTAATGAGGCTGTGGTGCAGCAGCGGCTGCAGCTGTCCGCGGATGCTTTCCGCATCACGCGCGTCCAGCTGGGCGTCTTTTTTGAGCAGGCATACGACATAGAGTGCGGGGAGCGGGGTAAAACCGACGAGCTGCATCCTGCGCGTGCAGGTGATAGGGTTGGGAATCTCGTCGTCCAAAAGGCGCGAGAGAAAATATGGTCCCTGTTGTGGTCCTCCCAGCGAAAGGAAACCGCCCTTTTGCAGCTCTTGAGCGAGCAGACGGACAAAGAACTCAAAGATGTCGCGGTCGCTATCGTCAAAGGCATGATTGTGCTCGATCATCATTGCTCGGCCCAGACAGGTGCCGTGTACCGTGATTGCAGCAGTCATGGTGTTGAGCTGGAAGATATCGTTATAGCGTGTAAGGGGGCCCGACGATCGGGCGAGCTGCTCATCTAGGCCGCAGTCGATGATATAGCGCACGCCCGCGTCCTGGAGCATGTCGCCTTCGGAGAGTTCGGCACGGGTGACGGCTGCGAAGGCAGAATCGTCGGCATCGTCAAGCTCAAAGCCGCCGCGGGCGGCGTAGCGGTAGACGGGATCGACGACGAGCACCGGATTGTCCATAACGTCGGAAGCCGTTTTCGTAAGGCTGCTAAGCCCCGCGTCGCCCAGGAGCGCCTCGAGCAGCGCTTGCTTCGCGGTGGACCTATCGGTGGTGCTCGGTTGCATAGATCTCCCTTCTGTCGCGTCGTTGCCATAGACGGCGCGTGTCCTAATAATTATCGCAGGCGGGATGGCTAAACCGCTGAACGTTTCGGCCGTTTTATCGATGGGGGCAATGTCGCCGGCGTGGCCCGGTGCAGCCCGGTGCAGCGGATTGTCTTGACCTGTAACAACTAGGGGTCAAAAACTCGGCTAGATGTTACAGATTGAGATTGTTGAGGACGGGCTGAGGGAAATGTCTCGATCTGTAACAGGTAGACCCGGTTTTGGTCTGTAGATGTTACAGATTGAGATTGTTGAGGACGGGCTGAGGGAAATGTCTCGATCTGTAACAGCTAGACCTTATTTTGCTGAGTAGATGTTACAGATCGAGACAAACCGGCAGCCGGCCCCGCCCATCCACCTGCCGCCACCTGATATTCGCCGATTTTCGTTGTGCCGCTGTGCCCTCATGCCATATCCTCTAGACAACTACGCGGCACCATCGCCGCCGCGCCTACAAGAGAGGAATGTCCATGACCGCACCTGCATCCAAGCTGCTCCAGCCCATTACGGTTGGCCCCCTTGAGCTCAAGAACCGCATTATGTTCCCGCCGCTGACCACCGGGTACGAGGAGCGTGACGGTTCCATCGGCGAGCGCAGTCTGGCCTTTTATGAGCGCCTGGCCCGTGGCGGCGTGAGCT
The DNA here is from genome assembly GCA_934617135.1 of uncultured Collinsella sp. Taxonomy (GTDB): domain Bacteria; phylum Actinomycetota; class Coriobacteriia; order Coriobacteriales; family Coriobacteriaceae; genus Collinsella. Next base: position 33,104 of record CAKTUC010000002.1, read on the forward strand.
ACATCGTCATCGGCGACGTCGCTCCCGTCATGACCGCGAGTCCCACGCCCAAGCTGGCGACCGACGCTCAGATCCCCACGTTTAAGGCACTGGCCGACGCCGTCCACAAGCACGGCGCCAAGGTCGCGCTGCAGCTGTTCCACCCCGAGTACGACGTGCCCGGCGTCGGCCGCATGGTCATGGGTTCCATGGCCGCCGCCAAGGCCGCGCAGGAGGCCAAGGCCGCCGGCGACGAGGAGACCTTCGCCGCCAAGATGGCCGAGTCCAACGAGATCCGCAAGCAGGCCTATGCCAAGCTGCACCACGACATGCAGCACTTTGTGAACGAGGCCACCGTGGAGCAGCTCACCCAGATCAAGGAGGCCATCGCCGCCTCGGCCGCCCGCGCGCAGCAGGCCGGCATCGACGCCATCGAGGTCCACGGCGACCGTCTGGTGGGTTCGCTGTGCTCCGCGATCCTCAACAAGCGTACCGACGAGTACGGCGGCTCGTTCGAAAACCGCGTTCGCTACGCGCTGGAGGTCGTCGCTGCCATTAAGGAGGCCGCGCCGCAGCTGATGGTGGAGTACAAACTTCCCGTGATTATGGAGAACCCCGACGGCACGCCGCGCGGCAAGGGCGGCCTGCTGCCCGACGAGGCTTGCGAGTTTGCCAAGCTGCTCGAGGGCGCCGGCATCGACATGATCCAAGTCGCGCAGGCAAACCACACCGGCAACATGGGCGACACCATTCCGCCCATGGGCGCCATGCCCTACAACTGGACGCTGCCCGTGGCCGAGCGCGTCAAGGCCCTGGTCTCCGTGCCGGTGGCAACCGTCGGCCGCGTGGTTTCGGTCGAGGCCGGCGAGAAGATCCTGGAGGACGGCTCGGCAGACATCGTCGCCTATGGCCGCTCGCTCATGTGCGACCCCGACATTGCGCTGAAGGCCGCGACCGGCGAGCCTATCCGCGAGTGCCTCAACTGCAACAAGGGCTGCGTCGACGCGATTCAAAACCGCAAGTACATCTCGTGCGTGCTCAATGCCGAGAACGGTGACGAGGCGACCATCGCCATTAAGCCGGGCGAGGGCGACAAGAAGATCGCCGTGGTGGGCGGCGGCATCGCCGGCCTGGAGGCCGCGCGCGTAGCGGCCAAGCGCGGCTACGACGTAACCGTCTACGAGGCGAGCGATCATCTGGGCGGCCAGATTGTGCTGGCTGCCGCGCCTCCGCGCAAGGACGAGATCATGCGCTCGGTCGAGTACTACGAGAAGATTCTGCCTGGCCTGGGCGTAAAGGTTGAGCTCAACCACGCCGCCACGGCAGAGGACCTCAACGCCGCCGACGCCGCGATTGTGGCCGTGGGCGCGCACGACGTGGTCATCCCCGTTCCGGGTGCCGATTCGGACAAGGTCGTCTCGAGCTGGGATGTGCTGGCCGGCAAGGTGGAGCTTAGCGGGCGCGTCGCCGTCATTGGCGGCGGCCTGGTGGGCACCGAGACTGCCGAGTACCTGCTGCAGCACGGTTGCGAGGTGGCGATCGTGGAGATGCTCGACAAGATCGCTGCGGGCGAGTCCGAGACCATTCTGCCGCTGATCATGAGCGACTTTGCCGAGCATAACGTGGAGCAGCACGTGAAGACCCGTCTGACCGCCATTACCGACGAGGGCGTGGAGGCCGTGCGCACTACCGAGGACGGCGCCGAGGAGCCGGTGAAGATCGCCTGCGATTACGTGGTGATGGCCGTGGGTTCCAAGGCCAACGCGTTTGACCTGGACGGCGTGACGGTGCCCGTGACCTGCGTGGGCGACTGCTCGGGCGAGCGCACCGCCGACATCGCGAGCGCCATTCGCACGGCGTATCACGCGGCCAACGAGCTGTAGCTAACATCGCGGTGGGGCGGGGCGGTAGCACGGATCCGCCTCGCCCGGCTGCGTCCCGACGCGCATAGGCCATCGACCGGGGTGGGACTTGCAAGAACAGCAGGCCCCACCCCGGTTTTTGTTCGAGGAGGCAGACTGGCTTAAACGCACCCTTAACCTCATCTTCACCTCAAATGAGGCGAAGATGAGGTTAAGATGAAGCAAGCAAACAACTGGGCAAACGCTGAAAATAGGGCGCAGTTGACCTCAAAATGAGGTTAAGATGAGGCAAAGTTTGAATGGATGTGCGAGCCGTTGCGTGAACAATGCGCGCACGTTTGAGTGGGCGGGGAGCGCCGTATCGGTGCTCCTCGCCTTTTTGCCAATAAGAGCGCCCGCTGACCAGCGGGTTCAGAAAATCCGAATCTTGAGCACCCGAAAATCCGAATCCTCAGAACATGAAAATCCGAATCGCTGACACCCGAAAATCCGAATTTGATGCAAGGGGATTGGTACAAGGGGGTCAGGTTTGTTTGCACCATGTTGGTGCGAAGTAACCTGATCCCTTACATCAAGGGTTTGACTTTTAAGACATCATTAAGGCTTGCGTTGTGGAGCAAGCCGCAGGTCAATGCTATTCTTTTACCTTATCGTACGGTGTTGTATTCTGCCTGATTTCTCTACCTGCGAACAACGGATAAACGCAACCAAGCGGAAAGGATGGCACGCCCGCAAGCAGGGCAAACGTAAGCGATGAGTGGCATGGACCGACATAGCGAGCTCAAGCAGCACAAGACGGCGGCCGAGTACCGTCAAACTGCCGACGAGCACGTGCGGACCCTTAAGGATTTCTGGAAGGATTTTCTGGTGAGCGGTCTGTTTGTACTGGCTGCCATCGTTGCCATTTTTGCATGCCTGGCCTGGTTTGCCGCGAACAATCGAGTGAGCGCCACGGGGAGTACGATTGGGGCGAAGGCGGATCGGTACACGCTGTCCGCCGAGGGCGAGGGCGAGTCCGACGCCCACGTGGGCTATTACGAGCGTTCCGGGCGCACGGACACCGAAAAGCAAACTATCGGTGGCCTGGATACGGCCGACGCCATGACGGTGACACTCGGCTCCAACCTCAACAACGAGACCGCGGGCTCTCTGTACCCGGGTGCTCGCGGCAAGATTACGTTTACGGTGACGCCGCACACGGATGACCTCGGCGATATCACGATCAATCTATCGCGCGTGCTTAAGGCCACGGATGGTGGCGTTGTCAAAGACGAGGGAACGCTGACGTCCGAGGCAGCGACGCTCCTTGGCTTGGTTAAGGGCCACTTGCTGTTCTTTACGAAATGCGACAACGGGTATTATTCGGATCGTGTGATAAGCAACCAAATCACGATTCCAAAGAGCAAATTTTGCGAAGACGGCAAAACGACCAACCCCACAAAGAGGTCCGTCCCCGTCACCCTGTACTGGGTATGGCCGGAGTACTTCCAGAACTTCGTCCTTACCGGCAACACGAATTACTACAAGAATCTGTTTGAGGCAGAGAACGAAGGCTACGGCGCCTTGAAAGCAGACGTGAACAAAAACAAAGCAACCTACTTCTACGATCCGTCGAACGGCACCGCCGCCTCTGACCCTCACGACAACGTGGACCCCTACACCAACGTGGACGCCTACTCCTCGCTCTACAACAACGCGGACGAGAAGATTGGCAACGAGGTCATTTCCATCCAACTCAGAATAACCGCGCAGGAGGGTACCACCAATGGATAGCATCCGCGCACATATGACTGCCGCCCACGATTGGGTCGAGAACCACCGTGCACAGACACTTGCGGTTTTGGTGCTGCTCGCGGCCATCATTTTTATCATCGGCCTTACCATGACATGGTTCGTAAGCAGCAAAAGCCTGTCTACGGTGGGCAAGATTCAAACGCCCGCGCAGCTTAAGATCATGGGTCCCAACCAGACGAGCATCGAGCCCATCGAGATTTCGTATGACGAGTCACGGGGCGATGTTAAAAAAGCAGATGGCACTGTGTCTGTTCGTCGCGCGTTTTGCGTAAAGAGCAACAACGACGAGAGAAATGACGGTGGTCAGGCATTTGAGCTGCAGGTGGCAAATACCACCAATATCAAAGGCCTCGATATTAAGGTGTACAAGGTGAAAGATACGACAGCGTCGGGCAAGGGCGATGTGGCCGGCCTGGATGGCGCTGGTAAAAAGTATGCGTGGACCAGGGCTGCGGAGGTGACGCCTTTTTACCCGATCAATGCGGATCAGACAGATAAATCGCTAGCCAAAGATCTTGAACAAGTTGACCCAACCTATCAGGAATACAAGAACGTTCAGAAAAACGCTCGCCCGCTGTACCGGTACCACGAGTTCGAAAAGCGCGACCTCGACGGCTACGACAAGACGGCCAATAAGGCCAACGATGCCACGAACTTCATCATCGAATGCACGTGGAATCCGGGCATCGTAACCGAGGGCGACACCAACGTTTCAAACATTAAAGAGACCGACATGGTTTACCTAATCGCTCGCAGCGCAAGCAGCAATTAACGCAGGAAGGGAGGGCGTCACATGACAGAGCACAAGAACAAACAATTCGATAATGCCGAGGAATTGGTTTGCGACCAGCCGGATCGGACGGCCACGCTTGAGCAAGCGTCTCCTGTCGAGCCCTCCCGCCGTAAGCGCCCGTTTTGTCTGGGTCCCAAAGCACGCAAACGCCTGTGGGCAGTCGCGGTGCTGCTGTGCATTGTTGTGATGGCGACGGGCACCTACCTTACCTACACGGCGTTTTTGGGCGGTGACTTTCTAAAGTCGGTTGTCGTTTCGGGCACGTCGCAGGCGCTGTTTGCCTCGGACATGCTTACGGGCTACACGAATGAGACGCTGAACGACGGGGACATTGCCGTCCGAAGCGTCATCGCTGACGCTAGTGGGGAAAAATGCTCCTTTACCTTCCGCATTTACAACCATCTGCTGGGCGACAAGAACAAGGTCAACGACAAGGACGTTAACGCGACGCTGAGCGTGAAGGCGACGGGAACGACGAAAGCTTGGAGCATCAGCGGTGAGCCTGCGCTGACGGCGGACGGCACGGTTGACCTTTCCTTCCCCGCCAACAAAGCGACGATGTATACCTACACGGTTACGTTTGCCAAGACGGACCTCAACAAGGCGTCCTTCACCGTCAGGGCCAAGGTCGGATCCAACAGCCCCGGAACCAACCTTAAATGGCTTGCGGCCAAGATTGCGCCCGCCGAGCGCGCGGAGGTAACGGCCTCGGGCGTTTCGGGCGAGTGGGTCGACAAGAACGATAGCATTGGCCATTTTGATGCCTACAACTATCGCGTGACCGTTACAGGTTCCCCAACAACAGTCAAGCTTACATGGGGCGATAAGGTTGAGCTTGACCCGTTTTTTAAGAAGAATCATTCCGATGTGAGCGTTGATAGAAAGTCTGTCACGTTCACCATGGATCCCGGGTCGGAAGTCATCACCTTTTACCGAGCGACGGATACCGCACCCGACAGCTGGGATGACATCGGTGTTACATGCGGGGCCGCGTAGGCCAACCGCGGACGGTGATTTTGAGACCCCGTACGGGGCATGAGATAGAACGAGGTAAGACCAGATGAGAACGGCAAAGCGCATAACAACCGCATGCCTGACTGCGATCATGATTTTCCAGGCGCTCGCGCCCTCGACGGAGGTGTTCGCGCAAGAGCTCGACGCCGTTATGGAGGCGTCCGTCTCTGCCGCGCGCGCCGCGGGCAATACTGCCCGCGGCGTACAGGATGTCGTGGCCACCGCGCTGCAAGATACCGACCAGGCTACATCTGATGATGCCGCGACGACTCCGGGCGCCGACGCGGGCGCTACCGAGGGCGGCGACGGTTCTACCAACGCTGGTGAATCGCAAGACTCCACGACCGATGGAACCACCAGCGGCGATGCTCCAGCGGAGGGCGACGCGTCCCAAGACGATGCGGCTGCCGATGAGGGTGCTGCTGACGAGGAGCAGACGGATGACGCGGATGCGGATGCCGCCGCTCAGGCGGATGCCACGTATGAGTACAGCACGGTTGATAAGCTGAGAAAAGCTATTGGCGAGGCCAATGTTGCTATCGAAGGCGATAAGGTAACCAAAGTCACCATTGGGACCAGCGAAGATCTGATTAAGCTCTCCAACGCTGATCCCGCCATTTACCAGGATGCGGCTCTCACGAAGGGTGGCGCGACGGGATCTGGTCTCAATCTATGCAACACGGTGAAGGCCGCGGACGGTAAGGTCCTTTCCTTCTTGGGCCTTGGTGCCCCGAACACGCCTTTTAAGGGGAGCTTCGACTCGGAGATTTCTCCCATCGTTTTAAATAGGCCCCTGTTCAATAATGTTGAGCTGTCCGCGGATATGACGCTAACACTCACTTGGGAGGGCACGACCAGCAATCCCATTGTTGCGACGACGATTGTCGGCGAGGATCATAAGCTGACTGTCGATCTTACGATTGCTCCCCCTGATGATAAGACGACTACGGTCACCTTGAAATCACCGCTCCTGGGCGAAGTCGCGGGCAAGCTCGCGCTCGACGCCACATATTCGGCAAGAGCGAATAGTCCCCTGGCGATTGACATGCAATCGTCCACGGGCAACCTGGGCTTGCTTGTGAACACCCTTGCGGCACATGCGTCGCTTACGCTCTCGGGACTGAACGGCCTGCCGGAGAGCTTCAACGGCACACCTACCATCAGCGCCACGGCCGACGGCGCCAATGCTGGCGGCCTTATCGGCGAGGCGGGCGATGGCGCGACAGTCACCCTTGCTGCAGATATTGATGTCTCGGCGCTGGGTGTCGCAGCTAAAAACGCGGCGGGTGGACTCATTGGCAAGGCGACCAGGATTACGCTTACCGTGGGCACGGGTAACGACGGAGAAGACGCTTCGACTGGGAAGTTCGTTGTTAAGCCTGCGCGTGCGGTTGGGTCGTCATCGGCCGGTACGTATGCGGGCGGTCTTATCGGCGATGCCTCGTTTGCTGGGGACTTCACCATCAAGGCCGATACCTTCGATTTTGGCGGTGGCGTAGCGCTTAGCGTGTCCAACACGACCAATGCCCCCGCCGCCGGCGGACTGTTCGGCATGCTCGATATCTCGAACGGCGACGTGATCGTCGACGGCGGCTCGTATACAAGCACGCTGCAAAACGGCAAGGACGACAATAGCAACGTCAATGCGCGCGGCAATTACGGCGGCTTGGTGGGCAAGCTGTGGGGTGGTAAGAACGGTACCGCCCTGCATGCGTTCACGGTACAAGATGACGCTAAGGTGTCGTTCTGCATGGGATCCAACGGCCAGCTCACCTATGCGGGTGGTCTGGTTGGCTACCTTGGCGAAGGTGGCGAGAGCGAAAATGTGTCCGCTCTGGTTATCAGCGGTGCGACGGTGACGTGCGCAACGTCGGGCTACAATAGCAACAACGGCAAGTACGGTGGCGCCGTGGGCGTCGTGGACACCAACAACGTGCTGGAAGTGCGTGGCATAACAGTCAAAACCTCCAGCAAAGCTACCGTCGATGGCACGAACAGCGGCTTTGCCGGTGTCGTCGGGTCATCGTGGCGCGGCATTATCAAGTTCAGCGGCATCACCGACCTAACGGGTGCCGCCTTCGCGGAAAACGACCACACCGCACAGCTGGTCTACGAGAATTTCAACTCGCTGATTTTTGCCTCCGGCAGTGGAAGCGACATGGACGCCCAAAAGGGCGGCAAGACGAAATGGCAGTATAAGCGTCCCACCACGCCGGTCAAGATCGATGACGTGTACAGCTACGGTCAGGTCATTCGCCTGGGAGACAAGCTGGACGAAAACCTCATCACCATCGACGAGTCGCACCAGCGGCACTTTGCCTCGAACCTCACAAAAACCGACGGTGGATTTACGCTGGGAAGTGCCGACGATTTTGCGAAGCTGGCAATCACCTGGCAAACGAGCGGATACTTCTCTGCCGTGAACGATGTCACAAACAGCAACTTTACCAGTCAGATTCCTTCGGCAAAGATCAATCTTTCCGACAACATTGACCTTTCGGGAACGGGCCTCACCGGCCTTACCAAAGACCGGGTTCCCAATAACATCGCAAACGTTGATGAGAACGGGCACGGCTTTACCGGCTCGCTTGATGGAGGTGGCCACATCATAAGCTTGGCCGTGGGCGAGCCCTACGGCGTGCACGGAGACAAGGTCCTTGACGACAAAGACGCGAGCGCGGGCAACGGCAAGATCTATCGCCACGGTCGCTTGGGCTTGTTCGCCCAGCTGGGCAGCAAAGCTGTCATCAAAAACATAACCGTGGGCGGAAGTCTGCGCTTTGATAACGGCGTCGAGGTTCACGCAGGCTCGTTCGCTGCAACCATAACGGGCAATGCGACGTTTACGGGCGCTGTCGCCAAGGCCGCGATCGCCTGTGATCAGACGTTTACCAACGCTGCGAATGTGGGTGGCATCGCCGGCTCCGTGACGGGCGCCGCAACGGTGACGTTCGAGGCCAACGGCAACACCGCCTCCGCTGCCCAGGCGACCATCACGTTCCCGAACGAGCTCATGGGCGGCGCAACCATCGGCGGCGCGATCGGCTGGGTCAACGACAACACTACCAACGTTAACGTCACCAAGCTCACCGTCGGCGGTGCGCTCAACGTCGCCAATGCGGCGCGTGGCAAGATCGTGCAGGCCGGCGGCCTTATCGGCTCCATTGCGCAGGGGTCGAACAAGAAGTGCGTTACCATTACCGGTCTTAGCTTCGATGAATTCAAGATGACCGTGGGCAAGAATGGCGACAAGTTGAATGGCGCTGGTGGCCTTTTGGGCTACAGCTGGGGCAACACTATCGTTACCATTGGCAAAGATGGAGTAAACACCGGCGTCGACACCTATGCTCTCAAAACTTCCGACAACACGATCGTGACTGCAAATAACTCTACTGAGGTTGGCGGTCTTGTGTATGCCGCTAGCGGCCACTGGATCATCAACGACTACGCCATCGACCTTTCGAAGGCGATCGTTAACGCCGATAAGGCAACGGTGCTCGGCTTGCTCATCGGACGAGGCGGCAGGACGGAGAATTCCGCTACTTATGGAGTAGAAACCTATAGAGGCTTGTATCTGGAGAACAGGGCAAGTTGGGATACTGCATACAAGGTCAATGACGTTGCCGCGGACAATAGCTTGATAGTCAATAACACCGCGATAAATAGCGACAACAGCGCAACTTCATTTGATGAGTGGGTCGGTAATAGCACGAGACCTTCCTATGACAAGAAAGCCAATAGCAAGCTAATCGATGGCGAATGGAATACGGTCGTTTCACTTCATACCCAAGATGGCGTTAATGATGACAAGCTTGACATGAGTGGAGATCCGAAAAAAGACAACAGCTATCACAATCGATCTGATTTCGGCAAGAACCACAACACGAATGCTTGGACGAGGTATTACTACAATCTTGACAAGGCATATGCGGTAGTAGGCAGCAACTCAAAAAATAGTAGTACGAGCAGTTGGATGGATTCCCCGGAGTACTTGTTGCTTTGGTGTGCGTACCTATATGCCCCGCCTGCAATTCAGGGCTATATCATTCGAGGAAATAGCGGGATTTTCAAAGGAAACAATATTGGTACGGACGATTCCAGGGGCGTGATTATTAACCTGGAGGGATACAGCTTCTATCCCACCAATCCCACTAGTAATTCCACGGTAACGGTAAAAAACGCAACGATTACGTTCCATTATTCCGATATTAAAGCTGAGCAAGAAGGCAACAAAAAGAATAACGAAGCTACGCAGCACGAGAATATGCACTGCGCTCTCATCCGAACTCATGCGGGCGATCTTGACGTTGAGAATATCACGCTAGCTGGTACTGTTGGACCTGTTGTAAACGATGCGGGAAGCTCGTCTGGCGCGCTTGTGTGTCGCTATATCTATGGACCTGTCAAAAAAAACAATGTGGCCAATGTGGCACAAATCACGATAAAAGGTCTGGTGCTCGATGGCCTTGCGGTCGATGGTGTGACGAACACCACCCAATACGCTCCGTTGCTAATCAACCAGATACAGACGCTTGTTAACTTTGATGCAAAGAATATCTCGGTAACCGATTCATACAATAACGGAGCGAGCAAAAAGATTGCGGCTACAAGCTTGTTTGGTAAGCTCGGCGTGGGAGATAAGGCCAATCAAGTCACAGCAAAGTTCGAAAAAATAAGCTTACCCAGCAAAAAGGGTGCCACCATTTTTACCCATTCAAGCCTGCTGGAGAGTTTTGGTTACGCGACTACGGGTACGGGCTCTGCGGACTATACCTTTAAAAAGGCGGATGCCGATGGCGGCAAGGTGACCTATGGGTCCGAGATTGATAGGAAGGGTACGGAGTACTCCGGCAAGCAGCTTTGGTATTACGACGAGGCCACCTATGGCAACGTTGATGGTTTGGTGAAGGTTGGGAATAAGACAGCGAATGTTGAGAATCCCGTTTTTGGCGACTATCTTCCTTATGTCTATAAGGGGAAAGCCGACGGGTCTGGCGTTCAGTACCACGAGATTAGGGTCAACCAGCGCATTCCAAAACTGGTAACGGGATGCGGTACCTATGGCGATCCGTACACCGTTAAGGACGCGGCGGAAATGAACGCCATCGCCAACTACGTCAACAACCAAACTGCGCTCGACGGCTGGGAGGTCACTATTACCACTGACCAGTCACAGCTGTGCACCCGCCGCAACGACGGAAAGACCGACTACGAGGCCACCTACGTTTATAAGCAGGCGAACGGCACCGAGAAAAAGTGGGAAAAGAAGACCGGCGACACCTCTGATCCTTCGGACACGCTTTCCGACGAGATGATGCACCGCTATATTCAAAGCGCATACTACAGCATTGAGCCTGACGGGGGCGATACGATTACCCTCGACGGTGCATCGTTTGGCGGTTTTGGCAACAAGGCCAACCCGTTTAGGGGCGTCATTGTTGGCAACCTTAAAGGTGATAAAAAGGCAACCATCAAGATAGAGAATAACAAGGGTTCGCTCCGTGGCCTCATTCCCTATAGCTACGGCAGTGTGGTGCGCGATCTTAACATCGACTATGTGAATGCATCGGCGTCTATTACTTATTCTGCTAAAGACGCGGACGGTGTCCCGACGGCGTTTTTTGGTGGCGTTATCGGGTGCATTCTTGGTGGCGACAACATTATCGATGGCGTGGTTGTAAACAATCCAAATAGCGGCTCGACGATGTACGGCTTTACCGTTGCCGGCGGCTCGCATCTTGTCCCTATCGGCGGTTACGTCGGTGCCATTGCGGGCGGCGGCGTGATCTTCCGCAACACAGGCGACTCATGGCGTGGCGGCACAAAGAAGAAAAAGTTCATTGACTCTGCGGAGGGTAGCGCAAACTATCACCTGTACGACAACCCCTACGTTGGTCGTGTGATCGACGGCTATGCCTTTAGCGAAGGTTGTACCGTTGACGTTGATAACGGAGACGCCAACTACAAAATCAACGAGCTTGTGGAAAAAAGCACACCTTGTGTTACCACTACGGCGGCGGGTGGCAGCACGGCCACTCGGGTTACGCCGACAAACAAGCAAGGCCTGCTGGTGCTTTCGGCCATCATCAACTCGGGTGCCGCGTCGGGTGGTGTTTCGTTGGCATACGAGGGGGGCACATACGATACGAAGACTTCCTATAAGTTTGGCAACGCGTTATACGGCAAGGCTCGAAACGCTACATACGAGCATGTGGGAAAGCCTGCCAATGTCGGCAGCGACTTTACGCGGTCAATTGCGGATGACCAAACGTCTCCTGGTACCGCAACTGACGGTTCGAATTTGCCATACCTGGTGAAGAACTATGCCGATGCTGCGACGGGCTCACTCTGTGCGTCGTCGGGTGTTGAATTGCAGCTGGCGTCGGAAGAACCATACGATATGACCAGCTACGGAAAAGGCTTTACGGGTCTTTCGGGACGTTATGTCTCAAATGCATGTGTATCCAGCAAGGGCATTGCCCGCGATTGTATCGTGCCCCGCATCGCCTGCATCAACGGCAACGGTGAAACGATTAAGGTCGGTAGCAAAAAAGGCAGTAAGGTGTATGAGGTTACGGAGTACACCGACGACGATTATAAGGTGGCCGGTGTTGGTGCCCTGTTTAGTATGGTGACGTTTACCTCGCAGGGCGTTTCGAGCAATGCTAACGCAGATATGGTCACAGACCTAAAATTCGAGGACTGCGACGTTGAATTGACGACTATCAATACGACTGACGACGTTGTCGACGGGCAAGGTGGAGACGAGGTTGGCATTGGTCTGCTGGCAGGCGTGACGGCAAACAATGACGACAAGGTTTCTGGCATTTATCGCAAGGTGACCATGGATGGCTGCAAGGTTGCCGGCGCCAAAAACGTCGGAGGTCTGTTGGGCAGTTCTGGTTATTGCAGCAGGAGTACGGCGACCAATTCGACGTCTGAGATGGTCTCGAAGAGCGGGAAGGCGTCTCCGGTCAAACTGTACGATTGTTCATATGCCAATATGGACGTTATCGGTGGGTGCAATGTTGGCGGATATGTCGGAAAAGTCGGAACGACCTCAAGCTGCGGAGTCTGGGAGACAGATAAAAATCTCGCGCCCGTCGCTTCAAATTCAAACGTTAAGGCGACGGGTGCCGGTGGCCTATCTATCTGCGCCGGTGGTATATTTGGGTGGACTCAGTGCAGTATTTCGGTGAATACGAAGTTGGGAACGAACACGGTTGAAACGACCGGCGTAGCTAAAATCTCTAATGTCACCGTTGAGTCTCCAGTATCGAATTTAGGAAAGCTGCCGGGTGCCGGTGGGTTTATTGGTAGGGCCGACTACGGTAAAAACTCGATATATAACCTATCGATAACCGCAACCGAAGAAGGACGTTATATTGGCAGCAATGCTGCCAATAGTGGCAATCTCAATAACATAGGTGGCTGTATCGGCTACATCATTAGCGGCGGCGGCAGCTCTTATCGGTTCGACGGTTGCACCTTCAGCGGACTGCATATTGCAGCCAAGGGCAACTGGACGGGCGGTCTTATAGGCAACTTTACAAGCGATTATGATATTACCTGCAACGCCATTACCGCCGAAGGCCTTACGTTGGACAGCCAGTCTGCTGGTGGCCTGTTCGGTAAGGTGGACAGGGTCGTTAATGTGAACATCACGAATTCCAAGATTGCTTCCAGTACATTCTGCCAAGCATCTTCTGGTGGTATCTCGGGAGAAGGCAAGGGCAAGTTCCATCTCGCCAACGTGCTGCTTGATAGCAATACGTTCAATAAAAAAGATCAGCAGGGAATTCTGCTTGGTCGCGTCGATACGAGCAATCTTGGCGGTTACGAGCTGTATGCCGCCGGCGTATCCGTGAAGCTCACCGAGGGCCAAACCAACGCGACCATGCCCGCGTTGATCCGTGCGAGCGAAAGCAGCAAGATCGGCGAGGTTAACAAGAAGTCGTATATTGCGTTTGGCAGCTACAAAGACACGCCTGCTGCGCCGAAGGGCAAAACGCTGTACGGCGCCGATGCGGCCGACAGCACGACTGCAGCCGTTTCGCCCTGCGTGACTACAAGCCCAGTGAGTTCGCTTTCGGTTCAAACCGCCTCTGGCGATGCGGGGCAGACCCGCTACCTGTTCGGCGATGGTGTGAACGTTTCCGATGAATCGACTATCAAGGACACTGCATCGACTATCAAGGACGATGCAGGGAAAAACGTCACCGGCCGCTACACCTATACCAATATCGGCGGCATCGATAAAGATGGTGCCTATCAAAAAACCTCGAGCTACTCATCTTCGAGTGTCCGCAAGTTCAGCGCAAACAATGACGCCGGTGCCACGCAGTTGAGCAGCGACCCCAATGTCCTTGTCCTTTCGGGCAATGACTCGGATACCGTTAAGGACTATCTCAACATTCTTACTAACGGCGGCTATTCGGACGCGCTGCGCCTGAATGCAGATGGGTCGCACGTTTCGGCAACGGTCGACGTGTTCCAGCTTGAGAACGGTAAGTTTGTAAAGCAGACCAATGTTACCGATCGGGCGCTTGACGTTAAGGGCAGCGGCTCTTCTCTGTCGGTCAGCGCCAACTCCAACTGGGATAACGGTAAGAACCGTTTCAATCTGCTTACCGTCACCTTTACCGAGGCTGGCCAGAGCTACAGGGTCATGGTGCCCATCATCGTCAAACGCGTGCTCGAGATCAACTTTACGGCAACGTATTCCGAGGGGTCTAACTTCAACAGCGACGACTACAGCAGCAAATACAACAAGCACGTGCTCATTAGCAGCGGCGAGACCATGACGGGTTATCTTACCTGGACGTACAACAAGGCGTATGCCCAGGAGACGGAGTATGGCTGGGATACGCACCTGGCAAGCGGCGGCGACATGAGGCCGCTTAACAAGCGCATTGAGTTCGGCGGACTAAAGGGGGCGTTGCCTGTGGGCACGCAACTGACGCTCGTGGACACGGCGCACAATAACAAGGAATATCACTATACGGTGCCCGAGGGCGGTGCTGCCACATCGGTTGCGCTGACGGACTTTGTGGACTCCAGCGAAAAAAGTCACTATACGGAGCAGTGGCTCAGCGAGACTATGGGCGCGACGACAACAGAAGCGGACGACGGCACTTGGGTTAAGCTGACTGATGAGGAGCTGACCGATGGGAAGAATGCCAAAAAGACCGAAGCTGAACTGATTGGCATTGCCGGCGCGAAGATTGACGGCAATTATTACCGCCTAAAGACCGATGCGGATAAAGAGGGGAAGTTCTATAACCTGACTGTTCCGAAGAAGGGCGCGAACGAGCAGCCCAAGAGCGAGAGCTTCTATCTTGTTGTTCGCACACCCAAGAACTCGGCCAACGTCAACGGATATACCGGCACATCGGTTAAGACAAGCGTGAACACGCATATCAACTATGTGCTTCGTAAAGATGAGGTGAAGGACTCGCTGGACTCGCACGAGAACACCGCCTCGACGTATAGCATTGCCACGAACTTCCAGCACAATTTGGTGGACAACAGAACTTTGGTGGACGGCAAAACGAGCGTCAACCAGATGGCCGTGAAGGGAACGACCTATCCGCTCGAGATGGACGTGAGGGACACCATTACGTTTGGCGAGCAGGAATATACGGGCACCGATGCGCTGTACTACCAGCTGGATTCCTCACTTGTGAACTACGTGAACGGCAGCGCCGCAGGCGCGCATGGCTACCCGACTGGAACCCAGGGCACGTATTCGTTCTACGTGACAGTGGGGGGCAAGTACTACACGTGGAATGGTTCTGGGTGGGATGATCCCGTCGCAACGGAACCACCGGTCGTCCAGGCCAAAGAGTGGTCTTCGACAACTGGTGGCGACATGTCGCTCGTGCTTGCCGATGCCAGTGGCAAGGCCATCGACCTTTCCGGTATTCGCGAGAAAGCCAAGGAACATGGCAACCAGTTCACCATCACCATGAGGGCGAATCTCACCATGACGGAGCCTGCATGCCAGGCCGGTATTATCGCTTCGCAGAATAGCGGCAACGACAAGTACACAAAGCCCAACTACCGAGCCCACCTTTCCACGAATGACGACACACTCAGTACCAGCAGCAACTCGGCATACAACGATGGCGGCGCTGGATACTACCGCATGGACGTGGGCTCCTCAACTATTGCGCTCGAGGCTTCAAAGAAGTCGCAGCTGGGCATCAACATCGATGACCTCAAGTCCGCCGACGGCGAGATCGCTCTGGTGGGGACATACGACTTATCCAAGCTCGCGGGTGCCGAGGCCATGATCTCCAATGCCGACATGGTGACGTACACGCTGAGCTTGCAGCAACGCCAGGACACGGGCAAGTATGCTGAGGTGAGCGATATCTCGGAGTACATCAAAGTGGACTCTTTGAGCGACGGCGGCAATACTTGGCATGACAACGGCAATAGTTACATATTTACTGATAACAAGGGGGCTGACGGCAAATTCGCCACGCGAGATGGAAACAGACCTGTCTTCGCGCGTTCTTTCCGCGCTAAGGTGAACACGGATGTTGAGGGCAAGGGCCAAACTTATGCCAACTACCGCCTGGTGCTTACGGCCCATATGTCCGGTGGCACTGTAAACGACACACCGGTCAACGTTAGCAACCTTGATGGCTATTCGCACTCCGATTACGTGACGTACACGCTATCGCGCATCAACACCAAGGGCATTCCCCACGGGACCAAGACCAACTAGCTACGCAGGGGGCGGCAACCACCCGGTTGCCGCCCCCTTTTCTTGTTCGCTTGGCCTGCTGCCCCAACTACTCACCAGCTTTCCAACTTTCCACTTAACTTACCACCCAAGGTGGAAAGCTGGAAAGTTAAGTGGAAAGTTGGAAAGTAAGTGGAAAGCTGACGTGTTAGCTTGCGCGTGGGGAGGGGTTAATAATTACATCTTCAGCACAAAATGACCAAAAGAGTACCAATTTAGTTGGTAATCCGTTGCCGCCTAGCTGCAAGCTAACTACCTGCGTAAATAAAAGGTAAAGATATTGCACAAGCTGGCAACAAATGTCCAGATACCGATGTTGCGTTTTTCAATTAACTGTTACGCGCAAGCAGCAAAATGCTACCATCTAACATGCACGTTAGAAAACAGTTAAACGTTTAGGGCTAAGAAGTGGCAGGTATGTCAGAAGCAACAAGGACTCGCACGCATGCGCCCGAGGTCAGGCAGCGCGCCGTCGAGGTCCTCCAAGAGGGGGTCGGTCATCGTGCCCTCGCCGCGGAGCTCGGCATTCCCCAGGCCACGGCTCGTCAATGGGCCCGCGCGTATGCCGTGGGCGGCGCCGACGCCGTGCTCAACGCGGGCTCGCATCACCGTACGTATTCGTACGACGTCAAGCTCGCCGTGGTAAAGGATCGCCTGGAAAACGGCCTGACGGTTCGCGAGGCCATGATCAAGCACAAGATCCCCAGCGAGTCTTCGGTCAAGGCTTGGTGTCGTCAGTATCGCGATGGCGGCGCCGACGCGCTTATCGATAAGCCGCGCGGTCGCAAGCCGCGCGTTAAGCAGGCAGAGTAGCAAGAGGGTGCGCCCACGGGGGCGCATTTTTCTTGCCGCGCCACTGCTCCAAAGCGGACAGACTCCTTACCCCGTACGCCTAAAACTCCCCAGTTGACCGAAAACCTGCCACCGCAACCCCGTAATTGAGCTATAACGTTAAACAATTGCAGCGTTTTTGCATGGGGGAGTGATGGTATGACGCTACTGTATTTCCTTACCCTGTTTCCGCTGGTACCGGCGCTGGGCATGCTGCTCGCGCGCGGTGACCGCGCCCGCGATGCGGTAGGGCTGGTAGGCTCCGGCATCATTATGGCGGTGACGGTTGTAGTCGCCATATTATTTTTTGGCACGGGTCCGCAGAGCTTTGAGGTTGCCCCCGGCACCTCGTCTACGCTCTCGATCATCATCTCCGCCATCGACGTGATCTTGTGCGACGTCATCCTGTACAACGCGCGCAAATTTAAGAGCACGCTCGCCACGGTGCTCGGCACAGTCCAGCTGGTGGGCTCGTTCGTCTTTGCGGCCATGGCGTTGCCTGCGGTCGAGGTCGTCACCGCTACGCCTCTCTACCTGGATTACATGAGCGTGATCATGGTGCTTGCCGTCGGCATCGTCGGCAGCCTGATCTGCGTGTATGCCCTGGGCTACATGAAGGACTTCCAGGCCCACGACGAGCACGAGGCAGCGCTGCGCGGGCAGACCGCGCCCGACCGTCGCCCGCAGTTCCTGGCGCTTATGTTCCTGTTCCTCTCGGCCATGTTCGTCATCGTGACGAGCGACAACCTGGAGTGGCTGTTCTGCGGTTGGGAAATCACCACCGTGTGCTCGTTCCTTATGATTGGCTACACGCGCACGCCCGAGGCCATCAAAAACGCCTTTACCCAGATCATCCTCAACATGCTGGGCGGCATCGCGTTTTTGGCCGGACTCATGTACCTGCACGTTAACGGCATGCCGCTGACCATCTCGGGCATGATCGAGCTTTCCGGCGCCGGAACCGCGCAATCCGCGCTGCTGGTGATGCCGGTCATTCTGCTGTCGCTCGCCGCCCTTACCAAGGCCGCACAGATGCCGTTCCACACTTGGCTGTTGGGTGCCATGGTTGCCCCCACGCCCACGAGCGCCCTGCTGCACTCGTCAACCATGGTCAAAGCCGGCGTGTTCCTGATGGTCAAGCTCAGCCCGCTCTATGCCATCTATCCCGTGACCGGCTTTATGGTCACGAGTGTGGGTGCCATCACGTTTTTGCTCGCTGCCCTCATGGCCATCTCGCAGAGCAACGCCAAACGCGTGCTCGCGTACTCCACCATTTCCAACTTGGGCCTCATCAGCGCCTGCCTGGGCGTCGGCGCGCCCGAGGCCGTGTGGGCCGCGATCTTCCTGATCCTGTTCCATACGGTGGCAAAGTCGCTGCTGTTCCTGTGCGTGGGCACGGCCGAACATCATATCGGCAGCCGCAATATCGAGGACATGGATGGCATGTTCAGCCGCATGCCGCACCTGACGCGCCTGATGATGCTGGGCATCATGGGTATGTTCGTGGCGCCGTTTGGCATGCTCGTGTCCAAGTGGGGTGCCCTGGTGGCGTTCGCGCAGACCGGCAACGTGCTCATGATCATGGTGCTTGCCTTTGGCTCGGCCGCGACGTTCTTCTTCTGGGGCAAGTGGCTTGCCAAGCTTTCGGGCGTCGACCCCACGGCTCAAAACGTTGAGGTCAATGTCCATAAGACCGAATGGATGGCGCTCAACACCATCGCCGCGCTGCTGATTCTGTGCTGCGTGGCGTTCCCGGTTATCTCGAGCGGTCTGGTGTCGCCTTACTTGGCCATGGTGTTTGGCCGCGTGCCGTACGTTATCGGCAAGGACTCCATGTATCTGATGGTGGTTATCGTGGCGTTTATCGCCGTGGTGCTGCTGACTTCATTCCGCGTGAGCAATAAGCCGCACGTAAACGTATATCTTTCGGGTGTGGGAACCGACAATTACCGCCATTTCCGCGGCTCGATGGGACACGAGGTGAAGGCCGAAAAGCGCAATTGGTACTCGGAGGACGCCCTTGGCGAGAAGCGTATTGGCCCCGCGGGTAGCGTCGTGTGCTGCAGCATTATCGTGTTTGCGCTGCTGTGTTGCGCGTGGATTGGGCCCGAGCGGCTTGCCATGAGCGCGCCCTCGGTGCTGCGCGGCAAGTATTTCGAAGGCTCGGGTGTCGTGGGCATCTTTATTGGCACCGTGGTGTTTGCCCTGCTGGCGCCGCTTGTGGGCGGCCTGATCGACGGCGTTGACCGCAAACTTTCGGCTCGCATGCAGGGCCGCGTGGGCCCGCGCCTGCTGCAGCCGTTCTACGACGTTGCCAAGCTGCTGCGCAAAGCCCCCGCCAGCGTAAACACCATGGACGATACCTACATGGCGTGCGCGCTCATCTTTACCGTGGTGGGCGGCGGCATCTTTGTGTCGGGCTCCAACACGCTGCTGTGCGCTTTTATGGTGACGCTCGCCGCGATCTTTGTGGTGCTGGCGTCCGCCTCGACGCAAAGCCCGTTTGCCCAGGTTGGCGCGGACCGCGAGTTGCTGCAGGTCATGAGTTACGAGCCCGCCGTTCTGCTGATGAGCGTGGGTCTGTACCTTGCCACCGATAGCTTCGATTCCATTGCCGTGACGGGGCAGTCGGCCCCCATCATCGTGTACAGCGCGCCCATTTTCCTCGCGCTGCTCGCGGTGCTTACCATCAAGCTGCGCAAGTCGCCGTTCGATCTTTCGTACTCGCATCACGCGCATCAGGAAATCGTCCAGGGCGTCGCCACCGAGATGAGCGGCGGCACGCTGGCCAAGATGACCCTTATGCACTGGTGCGAGACCGTGCTGTTCTTGATGTGGGTGGGCATGTTCTTTGTTTGGGACAACCCGGTGAGCTGGGTGGTTGCTCTGGTCGTGATGGCCGCGACGTATTTTGTCGAGGTCCTGATCGATAACACCTTCGCCCGTAGCACCTGGCGCAGCTGCTTTAAGCTCGGCTGGGGCGTGGCGCTGGTGTTTGGCCTGCTCAACCTTATGCCCATCCTCGTCGACGTGTTTATTTAGGAGGCGGCATCCATGGATCATAAAATGTCGCGCTCGCCGTGGGTTATTCATTACGACGGCTCGAGCTGCAACGGATGCGATATCGAGGTGCTGGCCTCGCTTACCCCGCTGTTTGATGCGGAGCGCTTTGGCGTGGTCAACACCGGCAATCCCAAGCATGCGGATATCTTTTTGGTGACGGGGTCGGTCAATGCCCAGAACCTGCCCGTCGTGCGCCAGATCTACAACCAGATGCTCGAGCCCAAGTGCGTGGTGGCCTGCGGTATCTGCGCGTGCTCGGGTGGCGTGTTCCGCGATGCCTATAACGTGATCGGCGGCGTGGACCGCGCGATTCCCGTGGACGTGTACGCGCCCGGGTGCGCCATTCGTCCCGAGACCGTGATCGATGCCATTGTGGAGGCGTGCGGCATTCTGGACCAGAAGGAGGCCGTGATGCGCGCCGGTGGCGATCCGCTCACCGTGGGCGGCGCTGCTACCTGGGACGGCGGCGTTGCGCTGGGCGAGGACGGGTTTGTAGCCGCTGCGGAGGCCGGCGATGGGGTCGGCGCTGGCGACGCACCTGCTGAGACGCCCGTCGCACCCGCCGCTGCAAAGGAGGCCGAGTAATGCAAAAGGCAATCTATATCACCGTCGGGATCGATGAGCTGCTGTCGCATGTGCAGGCGCTCAAGGGCGCCGGCGCGCGCTTTGTGCAGATGCATGCCGAGCGCTGCGTGGACGACGGCTCGTATCGCCTGGTCTATACGTTTATCAACGTTCGTGCTGCTCAGGAGCATATTGCACAGGACGGCAGCTATGCGATTGAGAACCTGGTAGTCGAGGGCATCGACCAATATCAGGAGATTCCGTCCATCAGCTCGTACTATCCGGCGGTGTTCCCGTTTGAGAATGAGGTCCACGACCTGTTTGGTCTTGCCATTACCGACATGCAGATTGACTTTAAGGGCTTTTTCTACCAGGTCTCGATTGCCGAACCCATGAGCGTCATCACACCCGAGGTGAAAGCCGCGCGTGAGAAGGCCATGAAGGTCCGCGCCGCCGCCGAGGCCAAGGCGCGCAAGGCCGCAGCCGAGAAGGCCGCTGCCGCTGCTGCTGCGGGGGAGGGCGCCGCAGGTGCCGGCGATGTTGCGAGCGCTGCTGCCGCCCAGCCCGCTGCGGCTGCCGGCTCCGATGCTCAGCATGACGATGCCGCTGCCAAGGCCGCGCTCAAGGCTGCCGAGATGGAGGCAAAGCTCGCCGCCATGGGCCCCGAGAAAGCGGCCAAGGTCCGTGCGGCGCTTGCCGCCAAGGCCGCCCGCGACAAGCAGAAAAAGGAGGCGTAAGGTCCATGGCACATCGCTCCGTTATTCCGTTTGGCCCGCAGCACCCGGTGCTGCCCGAGCCGCTTCACCTGGACCTGGTGATCGAGGACGACCGCGTCATCGAGGCAATTCCGCAGATCGGCTTTGTGCACCGCGGACTCGAGAAGCTCACCGAAAAGCGCGACATGCACCAGTTTGGCTACATCGCCGAGCGCATCTGCGGCATCTGCGCCGTGGGCCACAGTTGCGGCTATGCCAGCGCCTGCGAGCGCATGCTCGACATCGAGGTGCCCGGCCGCGTGCAGTATATCCGCACCATTTTGCATGAGCTTTCGCGCATTCACTCGCACCTGCTGTGGTTGGGCCTGCTCGCCGATGCCTTTGGCTTCGAGGCGCTGTTCTATCGTTCGTGGACCCTGCGCGAGCAGATTCTCAAGATCTTTGAGAGCACCTGCGGCGGCCGCGTGATCCTGTCGATCAACGAGATCGGCGGCCTTAAGCACGACATCGAGGACTCCGAGTTGGCGGGTATCGTTCAGACGCTCGACGCCATGCGCCCCGACTACGAGGCCCTGGTGCATACGTTTTTGGACGACGCCAGTTGTGGCGAGCGCCTGCATGGCGTGGGCGTGATCAGCAAGAAGGACGCGCTGGAGCTTTCGATGGTCGGCCCGTTCGGTCGCGCTTCGGGCGTGGACTACGACGTGCGCATGTTCGGCGACGGCGCCTATGCGGACCTGGCCGCGTTTGAGCCTATCGTTGCTAGCGATGGCGACTGCTATGCCCGCTGTCAGGTGCGTTGTGTCGAGGTCACGCAGGCCATGGACATCATCAAGGAGCTTGTGGGCAAGATTCCGCACGACGGAATCGGCGGGCGCACCAAGCTCACGCCGGCCGACGGCGCGCGCGGCGAGGTTGTGATTGAGCAGCCGCGCGGCGAGGCGTACTACTATGTACGCGGCAACGGCACCAAGAACCTGGACCGTTTTCGCGTGCGAACGCCGACGTCGCAAAACCTGGCGGGTCTGACGCATGCGCTGCAGGGCGTGCTCCTTGCCAACGTGCCCATGATTATCCTGACCATCGATCTCTGCATTAGCTGCACGGAAAGGTAGGCGCGGCATGAGTTTACTGACATTTGCCAAGACGGCCTTGGGTTCTATGGTCAAGCAGCCGGTAACGGTGTGCTATCCGCAGGAGAAGCTGACGGCGCCCGAGCGCTTGCGCGGGCATATCGTCAATGACA
This sequence comes from uncultured Collinsella sp., assembly GCA_934617135.1. GTDB lineage: Bacteria > Actinomycetota > Coriobacteriia > Coriobacteriales > Coriobacteriaceae > Collinsella. The sequence continues at coordinate 55,719 of CAKTUC010000002.1, forward strand.
TGGACGTGTGCATCTGCTGCGGCATGTGCGCGCGGCGTTGCCCGGCGGGCGCGCTCGCGGTCGATCGCAAGGGTGGTACCTGGTCGATCGACCCGTATGCCTGCGTGGTGTGCGGCGAGTGCATCGAAAGCTGCCCCAAGCACTGTCTGAGCATGGACACCGCCCGTACTCCGGTTGCGGCGAACAAGACTCCCACGGTAGAAACCAAGCCGGAGTAGCGCTGGAATGGGGCTGGTATAGCGCTGGAATAGGGGCCGGCGGGGCAAAAATGCCCCACCGGCCCCGCGCGCGAACGCGTGTGCGGGCCGCCACGCGACCCGTCCAGCCCGAAAATGACCCGCCTGCCACGAAATGGGCCCATCTACTACTTTTGGGCGCCAACCCCCAACCACGGCAAAAAATGTGAAAACAAAACCGCAGGTAGAACGCCTGCGGTTTTCTGGAAAACGGGGGTATGGTCGGGGGCATCGAGTCAAACGTAGTAGATGGGCAGGTTTCGTGGCGAGCGGTTCCGGCTGATCCCTTGGGGACGGAGGAAAACGGATCATTTTGGTCCCGCAAGGCTTGCGGAGGCACTCGCGCAGGGCCGCCCGACAAAACTATGCCGGTTTACGGGGCTGAGTCACGAGTTCCCAACCATGCCGATATTCGTGAAAATGAAACCGCAGGTAGATGAGCCGCCATTTTGCAGAAAACGCGGGTATGGATGGGGGTCCTGAGTTTAGCCCCGTAAACCGGCATAGTTTTGAAATGGCACCATATCGGTAACAGCCATTTTGCTATGCCGGAGCGGTTGGTCGTCGGGCAACTACCCTCGCAGGTAGGCGATGGCGATTTGGGTGCGGTTGCGCAGGCCCATTTTTGCCAGAATCGAGCTGATGTGGTTGCGCACCGTGCCTTCGCCCATGTAGGCCGTGGCGGCGATTTCCTTGTTATCGAGGCCGCGGGCGATGAGCTCTGCGACTTCGAACTCGCGGTCGGTCAGGCTGGCAAAGGCGGCGGGCCGGCGGGGCATGCCCGCCTCAACGCCCGTTCCGTCAAAGTCGATGTCTTCGATCGCCTTGCCCTCGAGCACGCGCTTGCCGTCCATGACCTGCGCCAACGCTGGCGGGATGGCGGCGACATCGGTTTTAATCAGGTAGCCGCGGGCGCCCAGCTTGAGCGCCGACACAATGTACTCGTCATCCGAGAATGTCGTCAGAAACACCACCCGCGCCGCAGGGTCGTGCTCAAGGATTTCGCGTGCCGCCGAAAGTCCGTCGCGTCCCGGCATCTGAATGTCGAGCAGCGCGATGTCGGGCGAGTGCTCGGCGTAGAGCGCGACCGCGTCGTCGCCGTTGGCGCCGGTGCCCACTACTTCGATCTGCGTCTGGGCGCCCAGGATAATCTTGAGCGAATCGACCACCAAGCGGTCGTCGTCGACAACAATGAGCCTCATCGGGCGTCATCTCCTTGCTGTTTGGGGACGGTGGCAAACACGCGCCAGCCGGGGGCGCCGGCACGCGGCCCGGCGGTAAAGGTCCCGCCAAGCGCCTCGACGCGCTCGCGCATGGAGCCGAGCCCCATGCCTTCTGCGATGCCTCGGCTGTTTGTCTTGGTCGCTCCCGTTCCGTCGTCGGTAACGATGAGCTGGTAAAACGACGGATGCTCCATGCATCGCACGGTAACGTTTTGAGCACGGGCGTGGCGTATGGTGTTGGAGAGTGCCTCGCGCAGGATCGCCGCAAAGCAGTTGGCGACGTTGGCGGGTACATGCTCGGCCAAAACCTCAAGCTCAATCTGCGGCCCGCCATCTGAGCACGCGCCTTTCACGATGCGCTCGAGCTGTACGGAGAGATTGGCCGCGTTGTCGTTGAGCGCGTGGACGCTGGTGCGCACGAGCTGAAGCGCCTCATCGACCGTGCGCTTGACGTCGGCGAAGTCGGCGGCGACGCCGGGCTCGTTGGCGTGGACCACGCGTAGGGCTTCGGTTTGCAGCGAGGCGCGCGTGAGCTGGTGGCCCACGTTATCGTGGATCTCGCGCGCGATGCGGGCGCGTTCGGCGAGCGTCGCGAGCTCGACCTCGTAGTCCTGGCGGTCGGCAAGGTCGCGGTTGCGCGCCTCGAGCGCGAGAGCTCGTTCCTGCAGCTCGTCGCGGGTGCGACGCATGCGCTCCTGTTCGCGTTCCAGCTGAGCAGTGCGCAACGACAGTAAGGTGGCGGCGACCGAAAGGATGGCGGTCAACAGGAGCGTTCGGGCGGGAAGCATGCCGGCGCGAAAATCCGCAACGAGCGCGCAGACAAAGATGGCGCCGGCGCTCAGTGCGCCCCAGGCGTGCTCGCGGCGCACGCGTCGCGCGATGTCATAGAAGGCGAGGGGCGCAAACGGCATAAACGACGGCACAAAGACGGCTACGATGACGTAGGCGTAGCTGCCGGCCTCGCTGGCGCGGCGGGCGCGTTCGACTTGCGCGACTTCGGCCAAGGCGGTGATGATAACGCCAAGGCAAAACGCTGCGACCAAGCGAGCATCCACAGCAAGGCCCAAGGCGGCCGCGATGCAGCACGCCAGCACGATCGATTTGTCGAAAAGCCTGTTCATACGGCCATTGTACGCGAAGCCGCGCGCGGGGAGGGAAGCCGTGCCTGCAACCGTGACATTCCTCCCGGAGCGCCGGTGCCGCGGCATGGATGGGACAAACACTTCTGATTAATTTGTCCCATATCTCGCTGGTCGCTTGCGGGCTCTGCCGCTCGCCCTGCACTTGTGACAAAGCTCACTGGTGCGCGCCGCCTGCTCCTGCGATGATGCAATCGTACCGGGCCACGACCAACGGAAGGGCCGCCTCATGACAGACATCGTCCACGTCGAAAACCTCGTCAAGCGCTATGACGATCTTATTGCGCTCGACCACTTTAACCTGAACATCGCCCCTGGCGAGATCTTTGGCCTGCTCGGCCCCAACGGCTCGGGCAAGACCACCTCCATCAACTGCATCCTGCAGCTGCTCGCCTACGACAAGGGCGCTATCGAGCTGTTCGGCGAGCCCATGACGCCCGCCCGCTACGACCTTAAGCGCCGCATTGGCGTGGTGCCGCAGCAAGTGGCGGTGTTTGACGAGCTCACGGTACGCGAGAACATCGACTATTTCTGCAGCCTTTACGTCAGCGACCGCAAGCGCCGCCGCGCGCTGGTCGACGAGGCGATCGACTTCGTTGGTCTGGGCGACTTTACCAAGTTCCGTCCCGGCAAACTCTCGGGCGGCCTGGCGCGTCGTCTCAACATCGCCTGCGGCATCGCGCACAAGCCCGAGCTCATCTTTTTTGACGAGCCTACGGTGGCGGTCGATCCGCAGAGTCGCAACGCCATCCTGGAGGGCATCTGCCGCCTGCGCGACGAGGGCGCCACGGTGGTGTATACCAGCCATTACATGGAGGAAGTCGAGCAGATCTGCAGCCGCATCATGATCATGGACGGCGGGCGCGTGCTGGCGCAGGGCACCAACGACGAGCTCAAGCGCATGATCCAGATGGGCGAGCGCGTGACCGTCGAGGTCGGCGCCGTCGAGGCCGCCACGGTCGAGCGGCTGTGTGCCCTCGAGCACGTGCTTTCGGTCGAGCTGTCCGGCGGCGAACTTGTCTGCACCTGCGAGGCGAGCCCGCACAACCTGGTCGACATCCTCGACACGCTGCGCGCCGCCGACGTTGCGCTCGGCCGCGTGTGGAGCGAGCCGCCGACCCTCAACGACGTGTTCCTCGAGATTACCGGCCGCGAGCTGCGCGACTAGGGGGCGGCCATGTTCAACACCATCATTATCACGGTCAAGACGCTGCTGCGTCGGCCGAGTACATGGGTCTGGGGCGCGGTCTTTCCTATCGCGCTTTCCACGATGTTCATGTTTATGTTTGCGAACCTGAGCTCTGACGGAAAGGTCGACCCGGTGCCGGTTGCCGTCGTGGCGGACGAGGCCTGGGACGCTTCGACCTTTAAGGACGTGGCGGCTTCGCTTGCCAAGGCAGGCGACGATCAGCTGCTCGAGATTCACGAGTGCGAGGATGTGACCGCCGCGAACCGTGCGCTCAAGGCCGGCGAAGTCGCGGGCATCTACACGGTCGATGCCGCGGGCACGCCCAAGCTCACGCTGCTTTCGAGCTACGATAGCTCGCGTGCCTCGTCGGTGCTCACCGACCGTAGCATCCTGGAGACGGTGGCAAGCTCGTATACGCAAAATGCCGAGCTCATGTCCAAGATTGCCCAAGACAACCCGGCCGCCCTTGCCGACCCGGCGGCGGTTGCGCGCGCCCTGTCGCTCGAGGGCGGAACCCGCCGCGTGAGCCTGACGCGCACCACACCCGATGGCACGACCATTTACTACTACGCGCTCTTTGGTCTGGTCGCGATGATGTCTGCCGAGTTTGCCGCTTTGAGCGTCGTCGATTTGCAGCCCAATCTGTCGGGCCTTGGCGCGCGCCGCTGCGTGGGTGGTCTTTCCAAGACGGCGTCGCTGGCCGGCATCTTTGTCGGCTCGTGGCTGGTTTCCTTTGCCTCGATGGCGGTCGCGATTGGCTATGTGCGCCTAGTCGTTGGCGTCGACTTTGGCGGGCGCGAGGGGCTGTGTCTGGTGGGTGGCGCCGTGTCCGCGCTTGCCGCGACGGGCCTGGGCCTTTTTGTGGGCACGCTGCCCGTTAAGGGTGGCAAGGCGTCCAAGTCGGGCATCCTCACGGGCTTTGCCACCACGTGCGCCCTGTTCGCCGGCCTCTACGGCGAACCGGCGATGGCGCTTGCCGACGACGTCGCCCGCGCCTTTCCGGCCGAGTGCTGGCTCAACCCCGTCAAGCTCATCTGCGACATGTTCAATCGCCTGTATTTCTTTGAGGACCTGGG
>CAKTUC010000003.1 GCA_934617135.1 uncultured Collinsella sp.
CTTTGGTGGGCCGTCAGGGGGTCGAACCCTGGACCTTGGGATTAAGAGTCCCCTGCTCTACCAACTGAGCTAACGACCCAAAGCTAAAGTCCGTTGTGGCGGACTTTAGAGGAGATATCGTGTGGTGGGCCGTCAGGGGGTCGAACCCTGGACCTTGGGATTAAGAGTCCCCTGCTCTACCAACTGAGCTAACGACCCGATATCAACACGAAGCAAGAACTGGGGTGGGTAAAGGGACTCGAACCCTCGACCTACGGGACCACAACCCGTCGCTCTAGCCAACTGAGCTACACCCACCGTGTCCTGTGCGCTTCGCGCTCGACTATTATTGCAAGGAACGCCACGCGATGCAAGCCCCAATTTTCAAGAATTTTGAAAAGAGTTTTTCGAGCGCGTTTCGAGCAATTCCCACCGGTTTCATAGGAGTAAACTTGCCCCACTGCAAATGCTCGAAAGGACAAGCATGAAAGAACTCTCCAACCGTACGGCGACATTTACCGATTCGGTCATCCGCCGCATGACGCGCATCTCCAATAAGTACGGTGCCGTCAACCTCTCGCAGGGCTTCCCTGACTTCGATCCTCCAGCGCAGCTGCTCGAGAGTCTCAGCACCATCGCGACAGACCCCAAGCCGCTCTATCACCAGTACTCCATCACTTGGGGCTCCCAGGCCATGCGCGAGGCGCTAGCGGCCAAGCAGGAGCACTTTATGGGCATGCCGATCAACCCCAACGAGAACATCGTAGTCACATGCGGCTCCACCGAAGCCATGATGGCCGCCATGATGACGGTTACGAACCCCGGAGATAAGGTCGTCATCTTCTCGCCGTTCTATGAGAACTACGGTGCCGACACGATTCTCTCGGGTGCCGAGCCCATCTACGTGCCGCTCAACCCGCCCACGTTCGGCTTCGATCGTGAGGTCCTCGAGGCGGCCTTCCGCGACAACGACCCCAAGGCTATCGTCCTGTGCAACCCGTCCAACCCCTGCGGCAAGGTCTTTACGCGCGAGGAGCTCACCTTTATCGCCGACCTCTGCAAAAAGTACGACGCCTACTGCATCACCGACGAGGTCTACGAGCACATCGTCTATGCGCCCCACGAGCATGTCTATATGGCCACGCTGCCCGGGATGTTCGAGCGCACCATCAGCTGCAGCTCACTGTCCAAGACCTACTCCATCACCGGTTGGCGCCTGGGCTACACCATCGCCCCCGCCGAGATCACCGAGCGCATCAAGAAGGTCCACGACTTCCTCACGGTGGGCGCCGCCGCTCCCCTGCAGGAGGCCGTCGTCACCGCCCTCAATTTCGACGATAGCTATTACCAGAAGGTCCTCGACCTCTACACCGCCAAGCGCGACCTGTTCTGCCAGGGCCTCGATAGCATCGGTCTCACGCATAACGTGCCGCAGGGCGCCTACTACGTGATGATGGACATCTCGGAGTTTGGCTACGACAGCGACCTCGACTTCTGCGAGGATCTCGCCTCCAAGGTTGGCGTGGGTGCCGTGCCCGGTTCGAGCTTCTTCCGCGAGCCCGTCAACCACCTGATCCGTTTCCACTTTGCCAAGCGTGACGAAACGCTCAACGCCGCACTCGAGAACCTCAAGTCACTGCGAGATAAAATCAAGCCGCGCGGGTAGATACGGTCCAACAACTAAAAGCACCAAAGAGACCTCGCAAACCCGTTGGGCTTCGAGGTCTCTTTTTTATAGCGCTTTCTTAATTATTTTAGAGCGCTATACTTTAGAGAACAAACAACTCGTACCGGAGGGGGGGAACACTATGGCAGAGCAGCAGCTTATCGGAGCGCTCGAGGCCGGCGGCACCAAGATGGTCTGCGCCACGGGCTATGCGGACGGTACGGTCCTGGAGCGCGAGCAGATTGCGACCACGACCCCGCAGGAGACCGTAGAGGCCGTCAACGCATGGTTTGCAGACAAGGACATCGCCGCCCTGGGCATCGGTGCCTTTGGCCCTACCGCGGTTAACCCCGCCTCGCCCCAGTACGGCAAGATCTTGGAGACGCCCAAGACCGCATGGCGCTACTTTGACCTGCTGGGCGCCATCAAAAACGAGCTCAACATCCCCTGCTGCTACGATACCGACGTCAACGTCGCCTGCCTGGGCGAGGTCACCTTTGGCTGCGCCAAGGGTCTCACCGACGTGGTCTACCTGACCATTGGTACCGGCGTGGGCGCCGGCGTGCTCTCGGGCGGCAAGCTCGTCCACGGCATGATGCACCCCGAGGCCGGCCACATCCTGGTCACGCGCGACCCGCGCGACACCATCAGCGAGCACAGCGCCTGTCCCTTCCACGACAACTGTCTGGAAGGCCTCATCGCCGGCCCCGGCGTCAAAAAGCGCTGGGGCGGTAAGTCCGCCGGCGAGATGGCCGACGACCCGGAGGCCATGGACCTGCTCGCAGGCTATCTGGCGCAGGCGCTCATGACCTACACGCTGTGCTATGCCCCGCAGAAGATCATCATCGGCGGTGGCGTTGCCGATCACACCCCCATCGTGCAGCTCGCCCGCAAAAAGTGCGCCGAGATGCTCAACGGCTACATCGTCACGCCCGAGGTCAACGATATCGACACCTACATTGTCAACAATAGTCTCGAGGGCAAGCAGGGCATCATGGGCTGCCTGGCCCTAGGTGCCGCCGCGCTTCAGCAGTAGGCGCGCCAAAGGGGCGCCGCAACGTTCAGCAATCCCATCCTACGGGATAACGCCGCCACGCCCCGTATAAGCACCCAAACAAAGAAAGGCCGCCTAGGACCAAGCAACGTGTCCTAGGCGGCCTTTTTGGCACATATGAGCGATCGTAGAAGATATCGAAGCACAACGCCCGTCATCGCTCCGCAGCAGTCGATCATCACGTCGGTGATCATGCCGGCGCGACCGGGCACAAAGAGCTGAATCGTCTCGTCAATCGAGGGAATCAGCAGCAAGAACACCGCCGTGGGAAGCAGCACGTCAAAGGTGCGACGGCCATCGACATCGAAAGCGTGCGTCGCCAGAATGCCGAGCACCATGTACTCGGTAAAATGCGCGCATTTTCGAACGACGAAGTTGGTCACCCACTCATACGGAAGCCCCATGCCGTGCAGAAAGCCGCGAACGGCCTCCATAATCGACAGGCTCAATGAACCGGACCCCGTGCCGGGAACCATCGAATTGCCCCAGATGAGCAGCACCATCAGGCAGGTCGCGACCGCCCATTTTCGATCGAGTTTAAGCATGCAGAAGTTATGCCTCCGCACAGAGCGGCTCAAAGCTGGCGGTGCCACCCTCGATAACGCTCAGATAGGCACGGCCCGTGCGCCTCACCGCTGCAGACTGCAGGCGGTCGATCTCCTCCTCGAGAATCTGATTGACGCGCTCGTGACGACGGTTCTCCATGATGCCGGCAGCGATGGCCTCGGCACGCTCGATACCTTCGCGCGAGATGTGGGCGGTATCCTCGGGGAACACGGCGCTGTGGCGACCAACGTACGCGGGGGCAGCGGGCTGAGGAGCAGGCGTAAACACCGGAGCGGCAACGGGAGTAGGCTCGACGACCTCGTCCAAAATTGCGGCAGCGGCTGCCCACATGCCCTCGTGGCCCGAATAATCGGCCATGGGGACGTCTTCCTCGGAAGTTGCATGGACAGGCTCGTCGGCAGCGACGGACTGGTACGCGGAGGCCGGGACATCGACCGGGGCAGCGACCACATACGGCATGTCGTTCGAGATGACCGGCTCGTCAAGGTCATCGAGATCGACGGCCACGGCAGAAGCATCGCTGATGATCGGCATGTTGGCGATATTGGTATTGTACGGTACAGCACCTGCCGCCTGCTGCTGTGCGGGAGCGCCCCACAGCGAGCTTTCGGCAGCACGACGGGCGGCAATAGTCTCCTCGTCGACGGCCAGCGGCTCGTCGGCGTAGGGGTCAACGGCGGTGGCGGCAGCCGGAGTCACGGGCACGGCAGTGTCATACGTAACGGATTGAGCCGTGGCGGCGTTGTTGGCGGCGTTAGCCACGAGCGCCACAAAGGCGGCCGTGCTGCCCGCAGGGGCGGCATGAGAGCCCGAGACGGCGCGTGCCGCGGCAGCGATATCGTCACGGTTGTAAGAGCCGGTCTGGCCGCCGTAGGTGAGTTCGTCGATAGCGACCTGGTACACATCGCGCGAGCGCGCAGGATCGCAGCTGATCGGCGAGTCATCGTCGAGCATGCTGTCGATCATGGACCAGGCATCGGCCTCGCTCATGGCGTCTGCGGCGCGGGCGATGGTGGGAACGCCATCGTCGGCACGACGGCGCTGGAAGGCACCGGTCAGGCCGGAGAAAACCGAAGAGGGCTGCGCGGCGTTTGCCTGAACGGCAGGAGCCGCAGTAGCAACGCCCTGAGGGGCAGCCCACTGCTGCTGGGCGGGCATCGAGGCGGTCTGGAACTCATTTTGATGCTGGTTGACGTTCGCGGCGCCACCCATGGCGTCGGGCTGGAACAGGCGCTCGGCATGCTGCGCGCGATATTCAGAAATGCCGAGCGAGGCGGCATAGATACCCACGCCCGCCACCGCACCCACGGCAAAGGGAACAGCGCCCGCGACGACCGTCTCGTTCACCGACGAAAACGGCAGCGTGGCAGCATACATCACCACGGGAGCGGCAAGGCCGATTCCGCAGGAAAGTCCAGCAAGGACTGCTCGTTGTGTTGCATCAGAAGAAGCCATGAGCTCTCCCCATCTTCCAGCACCCAAATCGCATCATTCAGTTGGCTGCGCGAGAGAAGATGAAGCGGGGCTATGCCCCAAAGCAACGGTATATGGTTCGTTTCATCTGCGTTTTCCGTCGCGAAGCTTAACAGCTATTATGCGAAACCCCCTTGGGGAATGCAAGCGACGAAGCGGGATTGAAACGGGAAAATCGCTGCTTGCCGGTCGTGAGGTCAATAATCGTTGGCGAGCGGCTATACGAAAAGGGCCAGGATCTAAACCCCGGCCCTTCTGGCATGTCTATGGTTGTTGTCGCGTGCGGCGAGCGACTTAGAACGTCTGCTCGTAATCGCTGTGCTTTTTTGCCGAACGCACCAGGAACTCCTGGTTGGTATTGGTGCCCTTGAGGCCCTTGATAAACGACGCGGCCGCGCGCTCGGTATTGTTCATGCCGGCGAGGATACGGCGCAGGCCAAAGACAAACGGGCGCATCTGCTCGTCGACCAGCAGGTCCTCGTTGCGCGTGCCCGAGGCAACGGGATCGATGGCCGGGAAGATACGGCGGTCGGCCAGATCGCGGTCGAGCTTAAGCTCCATGTTGCCGGTACCCTTGAACTCCTCAAAGATGACCTCGTCCATCTTGGAGCCGGTATCGATGAGGGCGGAAGCCAGGATGGTGAGCGAGCCGCCGTTCTCGATGTTGCGGGCAGCGCCCAGGAAACGCTTGGGCGGATACAGGGCCGCCGAATCGACGCCGCCCGACAGGATACGGCCTGAGGCGGGCGCGGCCAGGTTGTAGGCACGGGCAAGGCGCGTGATGGAGTCGAGCACCACCACGACGTCGCCACCCAGCTCCACGATGCGTTTGGCACGCTCGATCACGAGCTCTGCCACGCGAGTATGGTTGTCGGCGGGCATATCGAAGGTCGAGGCCACGACCTCGCCCTTAATGGAGCGCTGCATGTCAGTGACCTCTTCGGGGCGCTCGTCGACGAGCAGGCAGATGAGGTGCACTTCGGGGTTGTTGATCGAGATAGACTGGCAAATCTTCTTGAGAATCGTGGTCTTGCCGGCCTTGGGCGGCGACACGATCAGGCCGCGCTGGCCCTTGCCGATCGGCGACACGATGTCGATGGCACGACCGGTGATGGAATCCTTGCCGTGCTCCATACGCAGCGGCTCATTGGGATAGACCGGGGTAAGGTCGCCAAACTTGGGGCGATTGCGAATCTGCTCGGGATCCATGCCGTTGACGGTCGTGATCTTGGCGAGGCCGGCGCGCTTGTCGCCGCCGCGCGAGGGACGAAGCGAGCCCTCGATCACGTCGCCCGTGCGCAGACGTGCGGAGCGAATGAGGTAGGCGGGCACGAAGGCGTCGTCATTGGACTTCATATAGCCGTGAGCATGGATGATGCCGGAACTGTCCGGGCGAATCTGCAGAATGCCCTTAATGTCGCGGAAGCCCTCGGCCTTCGCAGCGGTGGTGTAGATTTCCTCGACGAGCTCGGCCTTCTTCTTGCCGGTCGTCTCGATCTCGAACTCCTTGGCCTTTTCGCGCAGCTCGGCGACCTTCATAGCCGCAAGTTCCTCGCGCGAAAGCGTAGGCTCGGTCGGGGCGGCGTTGCGCTCCTTGTTGCGCTGCTTGCGATCGCGCTGACGGTTACGGCGGTCGTTGTTGCGTTCGTCTTTGCGCTCGTTGCGCTCGTCGTTGCGCTTGTGCTGACGACGGTTGGGACGGGCGTTCTCGTCGGTCTCGGCGGTCGCGGCGCCCTCGGCCGCCGGAGTTGCGGCGTCGGTGCCGGCCGGGACTTCGTTATCGGCCTTGGTGTCGGCATTGGCATTGGGCTCAGCATCGACCTGATGCTCGGCAGCCTTGGCCTTTGCGGACTTTTTGCGCGTGCGCTTGGGTTTCTCGGTTGCTGGTTGATCGGCGCTCTCGGTCTCGGGAACGACGTCAGAGGTTGCCTCGGCGACCGCGTTGCCAGAATCCTCGGACGCGTCCTTTTTCGAACCCTTGGCCTTGGACGAGCGCTTAGCGGCCGTGCGACGGCTGCGACCGGGGCGAACATCGGCGGGCTCGCCCTCGACGGGCGCGCCGGCCTCGGTGGCAGCGGCTCCCTGGGCAGGAGCGTCGGCGACGGGCGCGGGCGTGGTGGTCATCGCGGCGTCCTGAGCTGCAGCTGCTGCAGCGGCAGCGGCAGCCTTCTCGGCCTCGACGAAGGCCTTAGGCTTGCGGCCGCGACGATGCGGGCGAAGGGCTGGGTCGACGACAGGAGCCTCGCTGGCCTCGGAGAGCGCTGCAAAACCAAAGGCCTGCGCGCTCTCCCCCGCTGCGGAACGAGCCGGAGCCTCGGGGGCCGCCTGCTCGGCATCCTGCTGGGCCTTGGTGGTGGCACGGCGACGCGTACGGGGAGCCGGCTTTTCCACCGGCTGGTCGGCAACGCGAGCCTCGGGAACCGAGGGCGCCTCGGGCGCAGACGGAGCCGCCAGCTCGGTCAAAGCCGCGGCCTCGCGCTCGGCAGCGCGGCGACGAGCGCGCACGACCTGAGCCTCGCTAATCTGCGCCAGCGCGCGGGCCTGCGCAACCTCGTCGGAAACCGGCGTAGAGGGGTCGGTCGCAACGGTGCGCTTGGTTCGCGTCGCGCGCGTGGTGCGGCGCTTGGGCTTTGCGGTCTCCTCACCGTCCGCCACCGGCTTAGCCACACGACGCGTACGCTTGGGCTTTGCGGGCGCGGCATCCTCGCCAGCAGAGGACGCGACGGGCACGGCCTTCTCACCCGCAGCGGATGCGGCTGCCGGGATAGCCTTGGGCGCCTCAGGAGCCGAAACCTGGGCCGGTGCGGGCATCGCGACCTGGTCCGACGCAACCGGTGCAGCGGGAGCGGTATGCGCCGTCGTTATTTCATTTTCTTTTTGTTGATCAGACACAGTGTTTGCTCAACTTTCTTTTCAAGCCCTGTGATCACATGCTCCCTGCATATACCTTCAGGGCGGCTAAACAGTCTAGCTCCGTCAAAAAGCGACGGACATCATTGATCTGTATCGAGATGATTGCGTCAAATACGCAGCGTTAGTGTAACACAACCGCCGCCACCTGCAACTTAGTCATTTGGGACGTTCTTAAACGACTAGTCAAAAAAGACACTCTTTATAAAGCCGCAGCGACAGCCCCCCCCCTCCTCATAAGTTGCGGTGAAATAGTTCCTAAAAATCCCGTCAACCGTCCCAACCAGGAACTATTCCACCGCAACTTAGATGGAGAAGGCATGTTTCTCCTCAAGCACTCCTCAAGCACCATAGATGTGACGCAACCGAAGAGCAAGACTGTCGCTCTCGAGATCGGCTCGCCACAAAACGCGCCCATCTACTACGTTTGACCCGGGACCCCAGACCATACCATCGATTTTCCTAAAATCGCAAGCCCGCTACCTGCGGTTTTAATATCGCGCCTTTCGGCATGGTTCGGGGTATGCGACTAAACGTAGTAGATGAGCCCGATTCGTGGCGAACGGTTTCCCAACACGCTCCCACGGGACAAAAATGATCCAATTTCCTCCGTCCCCAAGGGACCATTTTCAAAACTATGTCGGTTTACGGGGACAGAACGACGCAAGCCAACCATAACTTACAATTTAATAAAATGACAAGCCGTCTACCTGCGGTTTCATTTTCACTGCTGTCGCTATAGTCGCCAATCAGCGATTCAACCCCGTAAACCGGTATAGTTGCATTTTTGTAGCATTTTCCAACACGTCAAAAAGCCCTTCCGAACGCAAAAAGCCCGACCTCCGCGTGGGAGATCGGGCTTAAAAGGCTCAACTAAGCCGTACCTACTCGGTCAAACGACCCGTAGATTACATCTGCTCGGGTGCGGAAACGCCAACGAGGGTAAGCACCAGGGCGAGCGTCACGCGAACGGCGTCGCAAGCGGCCAGACGGGCGCGCGAAAGCTCGGGGTCGACGGGACGGCCCTCGCTCGGCAGCACCTGGCAGGCAGCATAGAAGCTGTGGAAGTCACCGGCGAGCTCCTCGGCAAAGTGCGTCAGACGGAACGGAGCGCGGTCGCGAGCGCAGCTACCGATAAGGTCGGTGAGCTCGTTGAGCTTACGCGACAGGGCGAGCTCGGTCGGGTCGGTCAGCAGCGAGTAATCGACGTTCTCGCCAATGGCCTTGGCGGCGACGGCCTTCATGCCCATCTCGTCAGCCTGCTCGGGCGTAACGTCAGCGGCACGGCGCAGGATGGAGCACACGCGGGCGTGAGCGTACTGCACGTAGTACACCGGGTTGGAGTTGTCGCGCTTCTTAACGGCCTCGATGTCGAAGTCGACCATCTGGTTGGAGCTCTTGGAGATGAGCGTGTAGCGAGCAGCGTCGGAGCCGACCTCGTCGACGAGCTCCTGCAGGGTCACCATGGTGCCCTTACGCTTGGACATACGGACGGGCTTGCCGTTGCGCAGCAGGTTGACGAGCTGGCCCAGCAGAACCTCGAACTTGCCGGGGTAGCCGAGAGCGTCGCAAACGCAGCGGACGCGCTCGATGTAGCCGTGGTGGTCGGCACCCCAAATGTCGATGACGTGGTCAACGCGCTGGAACTTATCCCAGTGATAGGCAACGTCGGAGGCAAAGTAGGTGTACTCACCGTCGGACTTGATCAGGACGCGGTCCTTGTCGTCGCCCAGGTCGGTGGAGCGGAACCACAGGGCGCCGTCCTTGGTGTAGAGGTAGCCCATCTTGTCGAGCTTCTCGAAAGCGCGGTCGACGGCGGAAGTGCCGGCGGTCTCGCCCTCGGTGTCCTTCACGTACAGCGAGCGCTCGGAGTACCAACGATCGAAGTCGCAATTGACGGCGTGGCAGAGGTCGCGCATGTTGTCGACCATCTTTACGTAGCCGCGCTCGCGGAAGCTCTCCATGCGCTCCTGCGGATCGGCGTCGACCCACTTGTCGCCGTCGGTGCGCCAGAACTCGGCGGCCTCGTCGATGATGTAATCGCCGCCGTAGGAGTCCTTGCCCAGAGTCTCGGCAAAGTTGTCCTGGTACGGATGGGTCTCGGGATGCTCGTCGTTCTCGTCGGCAACGAAAGCATCGCGGTCGGCGATCAGAATCTTGTGAGCCTCATCGATATCCACGCCCTGCTTGGCGATGATGTCGGCAAGCTGCATGTAGCGCGTGCTGATGGAGTTGCCGAAGGTGTTCATCTGAGAGCCGTGGTCGTTGATGTAGAACTCACGCTGAATCTCGTAGCCGGCGTGGTCCATAACACGGCAAAGGGAGTCGCCCAGAGCGGCCCAGCGGCCATGACCGATGTGCATAGGGCCGACGGGGTTGGCGGAAACGAACTCGACCTGGGTCTTCAGGCCGCCGCCGACGTTGGACTTAGCGAAATCCATACCCTTCTCGCGGGCCTCGCCAAAGATGGCGTTCTTGACGGCAACGGAGAGGTAGAAGTTGATGAAGCCAGGGCCGGCGATCTCAACCTTCTCAATCGCAGGGTCCTCGGGCATATGGGCAACGACGGCCTCGGCGATCTTGCGCGGGGCGCAGTGAGCCAGCTTGGCGGACTTCAGGGCCATGGTGGAGGTCCACTCGCCATGAGAAGTATCAGCCGGTCGCTCGATGGCGCAATCGTCAAGTTCAAATGCGGAAAGGTCGCCGGCCTCCTGGGCCGCAGCAAGCGCAGCGCGTACCAGCTCTTCAATCTTCTCGGGCATAGATCCTCCTTGTGTTAAAGCCCCCGAGCTCTTGGTCACTCGTAGGGCAAAAGCCAGAGTTTGTAGCACTCTATCACAAGCGACGCACACTGTCGCAGGGTAAAGCCAATCGATATTGCATATGCACAAAAATGACTACTGCCTACGATGAGTCACTCAAAGATGGCGGTCTGCCTGCAGATTATGCACGCGTTGGAACTGCATAAACATGTGGATGAGTGGTGCATTTTATCGAATACTCTTACCTATCGGAGTTGTGTGCTTTTCCTGCATAAAGTAATGGTTTGCGCACGTCAGCGTGGTATTCTTAGCATACGCAAATTCGTATAAGTTGGAGGTAGCATGTTCTCAATCGGTCAACACGTCATTCATCCGGGTCAGGGAGTCTGCACCGTCGTCGGTTTTAGGGACGACACGCCGCAGCCCATGTTGTTGCTCGAGACCAAGCAGGGACATGCGCAGACGATCCTTATGTACCCCGTGGCGCAGGCCGATCGTTTGCATGCCGCCATCTCCCAGCAAGATGCCGAGCATCTGCTAAGCCACTATGACGAGCTCGAGTGCGACACCTTTACCGAGCGCAACAGCTCACTCGAGGAGACGCACTTTAAGCAGCAGCTCAAGCTGGGTGCGCCCGAGACGGTTCGCGTGGCAAAAACCATGATGCACCGTATTCGCCAGGCCGAGGAAGCAGATAAAAAGCCCAGCTCCTACTACATGCGCGTACTCAAGGAAGCCAAGCGCCGCTCCATCGAGGAGTTCGCCGTGGCCCTGGGCGTGACCGAAGAGGATGCCGAAGCCCTCCTAGCCCAAGCCGCCCTCAACTAACCCACCCGCGCCAAAAACCACCACAAAGGGGACAGGCACCTTTGTGGTGGTTTTCTTGTTCTAGTAGCATTCATTCTTAGCGATACCCACGAGCACAAGGAGTCACTTATGGCAGAGCCGCTTACCGCCGGAATCACCCGCGACCGCGCGTTCGAACTGCTCAACGAGCACAACAAGGACCCGTTCCACATCACCCACGGCGAGACGGTCGAGGGCACCATGCGCTACTTTGCGCGCGAGTTCGACCCCGAGAACGAGGAGTTTTGGGGCATCGTCGGCCTGCTGCACGACCTGGATTGGGAAGAGCATGAGGACGATCCCATGAACCACACCATCTACGCCGCCGAGATTCTCGAGGCCGAGGGTGCGACTCCCGAGCTTATCCGCGCCATCCAGACGCACACGTCCGATTTCAATACCTCGCTGCCCAAGCCTGAGCTGCAGATGGAAAAGGTTCTGTTTGCCTGCGACGAACTCACCGGTCTGATCGGCGCCGCCGTCATCATGCGCCCCAGCAAGAGCGTCATGGACTTTACGACCAAGTCACTCAAGAAGAAGTTCAAGGACAAGCGCTTCGCCGCCGGTTGCTCGCGCGACGTGATTTCGCAGGGCGCCGAGATGCTGGGCTGGGAGCTCCCCGAGCTCTTCGACCGCACCATCGCGGCCATGCAGTCCTTCGCCCCCGATCGTGACACCTTCGAGGCCTAATTCCAAAACCACCACAAAGGGGACAGGCACCTTTGTGGTGGTTTTTCGTTTGCAACAGGTTTAGGGGCGGACCTGGCCGGTGCCGCGGAGCTTGTATTTGTAGGTGGTGAGGGCCTCGGCGGCAAAGGGACCGCGGGCGTGGAGCTTTTGGGTCGAGATGCCGATCTCGGCGCCCAGGCCAAACTCGCCGCCGTCGGTGAAGCGCGTGCTGGCGTTGGCGTATACGGCCGAAGCATCGATCGCATCCAGGAAGCGCTCGTAGGCGGCCTCGTCCTCGGCAACGATGGCCTCGGAATGCATGGTGCCGTAGCGGTTGATGTGCGCGATGGCCTCGTCCTCGTTTGCCACGACCTTCACGCTCATCTCGAGCGCCAGGTACTCACGGCCCCAGTCCTCCTCGGTTGCGACAACGTAGTCGTCGCCCTCGACAAGCTCGGCGTCGGCGCACGCGGCGCACGTGGCCTCGTCGCCGTGGATCAGCACGCCATGGTCGTGCAGCACGGCCACGACCGCGGGCAGGAACGAATCTGCCACGGCACGATCGACCAGCAGCGACTCGGCAGCGTTGCACACGCCCACGCGCTGGGTCTTGGCGTTGACGATAATATTGAGCGCCTTGTCAAAGTCGGCGGATTCATGCACGTAGATATGGCAGTTGCCCGTGCCCGTCTCGATCACCGGCACGAGCGACTCGCGCACGCAGCGCTGGATCAGGCCCGCACCTCCACGCGGAATGAGCACGTCGACGATGCCGCGAAGCTTCATGAGCTCGCCGGTGGCCTCGCGGTCGGTGGACTCGATCATCGAGACGGCCTCGCGCGGGAAACCCTGGGCCTCAAGCGCATCGGCCAGCAGCTCGGCAATCATGGCGCACGAGTGATAGGCAAGCGAACCGCCGCGCAGGATGCAGGCGTTGCCGGTGCGGATGCAGATGCCCGCGGCATCGGCCGTCACGTTGGGGCGCGCCTCGTAGACCATGGCAACCAGACCCAGCGGCACGCTCACGCGGGTGAGGTCCACGCCGCTTGCAAGCACGCGGTGGTCGAGCACGCGGCCGACAGGATCGGGCAGCTCGGCGAGCTTCTCCAGGCCGGCGGCCATGCCCTCGACGCGCTCGGGCGTCAGCAACAGGCGATCAAGAAGCCCCGCCGAGGTGCCCGCATCGCGCGCGGCAGACATATCAAGATCGTTGGCGGCAACGATGGAATCGGCACCATCGCGCAGCGCCGCGGCCATGGCGCGCACGGCCTCCTGGCGCTGCTCATCGCTCGCCGTGGCAAGCGAGGCCGACGCTGCCTTGGCGGCAACAGCAAGATCGTGGACATACGTGGCTATATCGACCGACATGGGCGGCCCTTTCTCTTAGTAGTTTGCCCACCATGGTAGCCGATTTGTGCATGCCCTCGCGCGCGGCGGTAGAATTGGTCAACCCGAAACACCGCAACGAACGGAAGTACCGCATGGCCCTCATCACTTCGTACCACATCCCCGGCCTGTATGTCGAGGACCACAGCATCGATGTCCCCCTCGACTGGCGCGGCCTGGAGCCGATGCTGTTGGCCGTCGGCAGCACCATGCGCCGCGGCGCCATGCCAGCGCCCATCGCCGGAGCGCCCGAGAGTATCAAGCTCTTCTACCGCGTGGTTAGCGCACCCGACCGTATCAACGACGATCTGCCGCTTCTCCTCTTTTTGCAGGGCGGCCCCGGTGGCGAGAGCCCGCGTCCGCTGTCACCCACGAGCGACGGTTGGATCGAGGAAGCCGTCAAGCATTTCCGCGTCGTGCTGCCCGACCAGCGCGGCACGGGACGCAGCAACTGCGTAGACGGGCGCACGATCGCGGCCCTGGGCGAGCGCGCGACGGCGGCCGGCTCCGATGCTGCCCGCTCGCAGGCGGACTTCCTCAAGCGCCACCTCGCCAGCTCCATCGTGCGCGATTTTGAGTACCTGCGCCTCGTGGGCTTTGGCGGCAAGCCGTGGGTCACGCTCGGCCAAAGCTACGGCGGTTTTTTGACGCTGAGCTATCTGTCGCTCTTCCCCGAGGGCGTGGCGGCGAGCTTTACCTGCGGTGGCATCCCCCACGTCCCGGCGAGCGCCAGCGAGGTCTACGCGCACACCTTCCCGCGCATGGCCGCAAAGACGCAGCAGTATTACGACCGCTACCCCGCCGACGTCGAGCGCGTGGCGGCACTGGCCGATACGCTTGAGGAGCAGAAGCCCGTGCTGCCCGACGGCTCGCCAATGACGGTGGAGCGCCTGCAGCTTATGGGCAGCGACTTTGGCATGAAGCCGAGCTTTGAGCGCATGCATTGGATTATCGATCACGCTTTTGCTGACGGCGACGGCACGCTGAGCTGCGGAACCTCGGTATCCGATAGCTTTTTGATGCGCGCCTTCGAGCGAACCAACACGCGCACGAATCCACTGTACTGGACGCTGCAGGAGTTCATCTACGCCGACGGCGACACCATGCCCATTCGCTGGGCCGCGGCAGAAGAGAAAGCTCATCGCGCCGAGTTCGACACACTCGCGCGCCCGCTCATGTTTACCGGCGAGGCCATGTTCCCGTGGATGTTTGAGCAGATGCCCGAGCTTAAGCCCTTCAAGCCGGCGATGGACCTGCTGATGGAGGACACCAGCTGGGACAAGATCTACGACCCGCAGCGCCTGGCCTGTAACGAGGTGCCGCTCCAAGCCGCGGTGTACTTCGATGACATGTACGTGGATTCGGGCATGCAGCTCGACACGCTCAGCCGCGTGGGCAACTCGCACGCCTGGGTGACGAACGAGTTTGAGCACGACGGCCTGCACGGCAGCGTGGTATTCAAACACCTCTACAACGAAGCCCTCAACCGCGGAAACCTGCGCCAGATCTTCTAGCAAAGAAGCGTCCCCACCTGCCGGCACATAAGGAACGTCCCCAAGTACCACCCAAGTGCCGGTAACAGCAACATCGCAGGAAG
Source organism: uncultured Collinsella sp. (assembly GCA_934617135.1). Classification (GTDB taxonomy): domain Bacteria; phylum Actinomycetota; class Coriobacteriia; order Coriobacteriales; family Coriobacteriaceae; genus Collinsella. The sequence continues at coordinate 14,910 of CAKTUC010000003.1, forward strand.
AGGACAGAAAGCGAAAACGCCCCTAAGCGAGTGGCTTTAAATCGTAGGTCGAACAAAAGAAGCGAGCGCCGCCCAGAGCGAACAAGTTGGCATGAAAAAGGCGAGGCATAGACCTGATGGTCATGCCTCGCCTTTTGAATGACAAATTGTCGCTCTGGGCGGCGCGCAGCGTCGACCCGTTAGGCGAAGACGATAAGATTATCTCGATGGATCGCGGGCTTCTCTGCAAGATCTGCGAGCAGGCGGTTGCTGGCAATCTGGTCCTGACGGCGGCCCGCTGCAAGCTCCAGCACGTCCGAATCAGCCTCGGCGATACCGCGGGCGACGACCATACCGCTCGGATCGCACACGTCGAGCACATCGCCCTCGGCAAAATCTCCATCGACCTGGCGAATGCCCACCGCGAGCAGCGATGAGCCACGGCTGACCAGCGCCTTCGCGGCACCGTCGTCAACCGTTACCGAGCCATGTGCCTTGTCACCCAGCGCGATCCACAGCTTGCGCGGCGCAATGTCCAGACGCTCCGCCGGCGGATCGAACAAGGTTCCCACGCTCTCGCCGCGGGCCAGACGCACGAGCGCATCGGGCTCCTCGCCCGAACAGATCACGCTCTGAATGCCCGCCGTCATCAAAATGCGGCTCGCGCGGATCTTGGTAATCATGCCGCCGGTTCCCACCGACGTCGAAGAATCGCCCGCCGAGGCAATGATCTTGGCATCGATCTTATGCACGACCGGGATAAACTCGGCCGTCGGGTCCTCGTGCGGATTGGCGGTGTAGAGGCCGTCGATGTCCGAAAGTGTCACGCACAGGTCCGCCGAAACCAAGCAGCTCACGAGGGCCGCGAGCGTATCGTTGTCGCCGAACTTGATCTCGTCGACGGTAACGGTGTCGTTTTCGTTGACGACCGGCACCACGCCCAGCTCCACCAGGCGCAGTAGGGCGTCGCGCGCGTGCAGGTAGGACGTACGGCGCGCCGTGTCGTGGCGCGTGAGCAGTACGAGCGAGGTGAGTAGGTCACGCGCATGGAACTCCTCGTCGTAGGCCGACGAGATGATGCACTGGCCGGCCGAAGCGCATGCCTGCAGGCTCGGCAGGTCACCGACCGGCTTGCGGTCGAAGCCCAGCACGGGATAGCCACAGGCAATGGCGCCGGAGCTCACCACGACCAAGCGCCAGCCGAGCTTGCGCAGGGCCGAGGCCTGATCGGCCAGGCCACCGATAAACGCGCGGTTGACCTTGCCGTCGGCGCCCACCACCGTGGACGAGCCGATCTTTACCACCATCGTTTTATAAGAAATCGTCATACGTCAAACCAATCGAATGTCGAGCGTTCGGGCGAACGGGCGAGCGAGAAAATGATCCGTTTTCCTCCGTCCCCTTCGGATCACTTTGCCCAGGGGAAGGCCGAAGCCGCGGCCATGTTCTTGCGCACGAGCTCGTCGCGCACCTGGGCCAGGCCCTGCTCCATGCCCACCACGTAGGTCTGCGGATACAGGAAGCGCTTGTAGGCGGCGTCCAGATGATCGAGCGCCCAGGCACAACGCTCGCGCGCGTCCCCGATGCTCTCGCGAGGAGCCACCGCGCTGCCGTCGCGCACGATCGGCACCAGCAGCTCACGATACTCGAGCTCGGACACATCGGTCACCAAGGCAGCATCGTTCACGGCCACAAGGGTATTGCCGCGCGCGGCGCCCTCCCCTGTCAGATGGTCCTCGTCATAGATCATGTCGCAGACCGGACCGCCAAAGCCGTCGTAATAGCGGCGCACACGCTGCACGCCGGGGATCGTGCGCTTGTAGGGCTGCTCGGAAAGCTTCACCACCGGCGTCCACGGCTCCGCGTCGCTCGCACGGCGGGCCGAAAGCTTGTACACGCCGCCCAGCGCCGGCTGATCGTAGCAGGTCGCGAGCTTGGTGCCCACGCCAAAGCTATCGATGGGCGCGCCCTGGTCGAGCAGCGACTGAATCGTGTACTCGTCCAGGTCGTTGGAGACCGAGATCCCCACATAGGGCAAGCCCTCGGCGTCAAAACGGCCGCGGACATACTTGGACAGCTTGGCGAGGTCGCCCGAGTCGATGCGAATGGCCGACAGGCGCTCGCCCGTCGTCTCCATCTCCTTGGCAACCGTAATGGCATGCTCGCAGCCCTCGCGCACGTCGTACGTATCGATAAGCAGCGTGCAGTTCTTGGGGCTCGACTTGGCAAACGCACGGAAGGCCTCGAGCTCGGAATCGAAGCTCATCACCCAGCTGTGCGCATGCGTGCCAAAGACGGGAATGCCGTAGCGGCGCCCGGCAAGCACGTTGGACGTGGACGAGCAACCGGCCACGTAGCTCGCGCGCGCAACAGCCAGGCCGCCATCGGGACCCTGGGCACGGCGCAGGCCAAACTCGGCGACGGGGCGACCATCGGCCGCCAGTACTACGCGCGCCGTCTTGGTGGCGACAAGTGTCTGGAAGCCGACGATGTTGAGCAGTGCTGTCTCGAGCAGCTGGCACTCCAGCGCGGGGCCGGTGACACGCACCATGGGTTCGCGCGGAAAGACAAGCTCGCCCTCGGGGACAGCGTCGATGTTTACATGCGCACGAAAATCGCGCAGGTAGTCGAGGAATTCAGGCTTGAACATCGCGCCGCCGGCCGGAGCCTGGAGCGAAGCTAGATAGTCGATGTCCTCGGGCGTAAAGCGCAGGTTCTCGACAAGCTCGGGCAGCTCAGCGGTGCCGCACATGACGGCATACGCGTTGCCAAAGGGATGATCGCGGTAAAACGCGGTAAAACAACCCTGCTCATTGGCCTTGCCGCTCTCCCACAGGCCCTGGGCCATAGTGAGCTCGTACAGATCGGTGAGCATTGCGATGTCGGTGGGATGCGAGATGTCGGTCAAAGCCATGGGGCGACCTTTCGGATGTGTTGTGCAGGGGTTGAGGGTTGGAGAAGGGCAGAGTGTTCGGGCATGGCACCCGGCGCGAATCGGCTAGAGCAGGCCCATGCTGGTCAGGATCGTGTAGCCCATAAAGACGATAAACGCGATGAGGGCGAGCACGATGATGATTTTTTGAGCCGGAGCCATGCCGGGGATCTCATTCTCGCCCGTAGGCTCCTTGGAGGTGACCATGCGCTGGGCAAAGGTCATCTCGTCACGGCTCGGTTTGGGCTCGATGGGCTTGGGGTGAGCGGCTTTTTTGGGCTGAGGTTTGGGTGCGGTTGACACGGGCTTCGCGGCGGCGGGCTTGGGCGCGGGTGCAGGCTTGGGCGCGGGCGCCGGCTCGGATGCGGCCTTGGCAGCGGCTGCCTCGGCCTTCTTGCGCTCGGCACGCAGGGCGGCCAGCTCCTCACGCTCGCGACGAGCCTTTTCCTGCTCCTCGCGGCGGGTCTTCTCGGCGCGGAGCTCTTCCAACTCGGCGCGCTCCTCGGCAGACAGTGGTTGGGACTCAAGCTCGGCCATGGTGCAGCCCTTTCTTTTTAAAAAAAGCCGCCGACACAATGTCAGCGGCTTATCAAATCCAAGGGTGGAGACGAAGGGAGTCGAACCCTCGGCCTCTGCCATGCGACGGCAGCGCTCTCCCAACTGAGCTACGTCCCCAGGACAAGTTGATATTTTACCTACGGCACGCCAACTGTCAACGCCCAATACCCAGTCTTTTTGGGACGGGGCTGTTTTGACAACTTTTAGAGCAAGCAATCCTCTCGATGATTTTTCTGGGACGGGGATTAAAAAATCACCATGTACCGAATGATTTTTAATCCCCGTCCCAGAAAAATCATCGACGAACGCGCTACTTTGCGCTGGTGAGGACACCGGTGGTGTCGAAGGCTGGGGTGAAGCTCTCGTCTACCGCGCCGCCCTCTTGCCAGAACATCGTCGTAAAGCCCAGGTCGTCGGCATGATCGAGCACCTGCTCGTACTCCTCGCGCGTCACGGCGCGTGCTAACTCGCCGCCTTGCTCGCGCATGGGCGCATTAGGCGTGTACTGGTTCATGACCGAAATCGGCACGTCACCCACCGTCTGCCACACCAGATCCAGTACGCGACACGAATCGTCCGCATGCCCCGGCAACACCAGGTGACGCACGATTATGCCGCGCTTCATGAGCCCCTCGTCGTCCACCAGCTCTCCCCCGCGGCGCTCGATCTCGCGCGCCATCTGTGCCAGGCCCGACACGGCCACGCGCGGGTAATCCTTAATATGAGATAGCGACTGTGCAAGCCCGGCATCGGCATATTTAAAGTCGGTGAGCCACACATCGACCAGATCGCCGAGCGCCGCCACGGCACTCGCGCGCTCATAACCGCTCGTGTTGTAGACGATTGGGATGACCAGCCCGCGCGCCCGTGCCGCGGCAATCGCCGCCGGCAGCAGGTGCGCGTAGTGCGTCGCCGTCACCAGGTTAATGTTGTTCGCACCCTGGTCCTGCAGCTCCAGCATAATCTCGACCAGGCGCTCGGGCGAAATCTCAAGCCCAAAATTGCCCGTCGAGATCTCGTGGTTTTGGCAGTAGACGCATTTGAGCGAACAGCCGCTAAAGAAAATCGTGCCCGAGCCGGCCTCACCCGAGATGGGCGGCTCCTCCCACATATGGAGCGCCGCGCGGGCGACCTTAAGCGTGTCGTCGGCGCCGCACACGCCACGTGCGCCCTCGTCGCGTGCCGCGCCGCAACGACGTGGACACAAATGGCAGGCGGGCGAAAAAAGTTCGGTCAACGACGTCGGCATAAAAACATGCTCCAAAACAACGATTCAGCAGCTCAAACGTAAAGGCCTGGACCGCACAGACAGCTCCAAGCCCAAGGCGCCGTAATCGTCCGACACGAATTTTGTAATGTCAAGACTGGAATCAACAAAGTGCCGCTTTATGATGTAGGTATTCCGCCCCCCGCGGAGCAACTGGGTGAACCGTCGCGTTTATTTAGGGAGCCCACACAGTCGTACTTAGTACAGGTATCCTTCGTTGTTAAGGACGCTGGAACGGTCGATGAGGGCACCCACCTGTTTTAGGTGGGTTCATTTTCGTAACGTGGGGGGTGGTTTTCTTTTGCCGATTTTGCCAAGAATTGCCATCGCAGATCCCGTATGACACCCAACAACGGCACTCGGCAGAACCTCCGCCAACATCCCAATATCTGGTAAGCGCGTGATAATCGCACGGCGCAAACCCCCGCACCCCCTCGGTCGAGTATCATGGGTCAGCTATGCCCTTTTGCGCGTAGCGCCCTTTGACCTTTTCCTTCGACGCTTGGCGGTTTTCGATTCATGGCTTCATCCACGAGCTTCATACCGTACTTATGCGTGGCGGCCGCTGCCTTTATCACGACCTTTCTCACGGTGCCCCTGGTCAAGCGCCTGGCAATTAAGCTCGACGCCGTCGACTATCCCTCAAAGCGCCGTATCAACACCAAGCCCATTCCGCGCATGGGCGGCACGGCAGTCTTTTTGGGCCTCGTCGTGGCCTGCGTCGTGCAGATTCTGGGCACCTGGTACCTGGGCTGGCCGCCCGTTTTGGTGCCGCACCCGCGCCTGCACATCAGCTATCCCATGCTGGCGCTCTCCTTTACCGTAATCTATGCGACCGGCGCGATCGATGATGTCTTCCAGCTCAAGCCCAAGCAAAAGCTGGCCGGCCAAGTACTCGCCGCGCTCATCGCCTGCATCGGCGGCTTAAAGATCGGCGTCATCGTCAACCCGTTTGCCCCCGGCGAGATCTTGCTCGGTTGGCTCACCTACCCCATCACGGTGATCTACCTGGTGGCGTTCACCAACATCATCAACCTCATCGACGGCCTCGACGGCCTGGCCACGGGCATTTGTGGCATTGCATCGTTCACCATGTTCACGATGGCCATGCTTTCGGGCCGTATCGACGCCGCCGCGCTTTCTATCGCGCTCTTCGGTTCGTGCATGGCTTTTCTGCATTACAACTTCAACCCCGCGAGCATCTTCTTGGGCGACTCGGGGTCGTTGCTGCTGGGTTTCGCCCTGGGTTCCATCTCGCTGCTCAACGTAAGCCGCACCGCCGCGCTTACCTCGCTCATCATCCCGCTTATCGTCGCCGGCGTGCCCATCATCGACACGTTCAGCGCCATCGTGCGCCGCAAGCGCGCCCACATTAGCATCGGACAGGCCGACAAGGGCCATATCCACCACCGCCTGATCCAAGAGGGCTACAACCAAAAGCAGGCCGTGCTGCTTATCTATGCCTGGTGCATCATGCTTTCGGCCGGCGCCGCCGCGATCAATCAGGTCGAGGTCCCCACACGCGTGCTCATCTTTACCGTGCTCGCCATTGGCTCGGCTGCCTTCGCAAAGCACCTGCACCTATTTGAGCCCGTGTTGCGCCACCACTACAACAAGCGCACGCACGAAGACGAGCTGGTGACCCCCGACGACCCCGCCTTTAAGCAGGAGGAGCAGGCAGCCGAGGAACGCAAGGAGGAGCGTCACCACAGGCGCTAGGGTTTGCTGCCGAGGATGCGCCCAGGCGCCGCTGGCCAAGCGCGGCCGCGCACCCATTGCGCAAGCCGCCCTCTCTCGACCCTCTCCTGCTTACACCCCACCCCCTTCAATAAACGCGTTATCATCTTGACCGATACGCATACGTAAGGAGCAATCATGCCAAACGAGAACAGCTACGAAGTCGCGCTGCAAAAGAGCAACGCCATTCGCGAGGGCCTGGCCAAAACGCCCGAAAAGTTCACCATGCTTACCGGCGACCGCCCCACCGGCCGCCTGCACCTGGGCCACTACTTTGGCACCCTCAAGGGCCGCGTGGAGCTGCAGAACATGGGCGCCAAGACCAACGTGCTCATCGCCGACTACCAGGTCATCACCGACCGCGACACGACCGAGCACATCCAGGACAACGTGTACAACATGGTCATGGACTACCTTGCCTGCGGTATCGACCCCGACAAGACCATGATCTACGCGCACTCCGCCGTACCCGCCGCCAACCAGCTCATGCTGCCGTTCCTGTCGCTGGTCTCCGAGGCCGAGCTGGCGCGCAACCCCACCGTCAAGGCCGAGATGGAGGCCTCGGGCCACGAGCTCACCGGCCTTCTGCTCACCTACCCGGTGCACCAGGCCTGCGACATCCTGTTCTGCAAGGGCAACGTGGTGCCCGTCGGCCGCGACCAGCTGCCGCACATCGAGCTCACCCGTACCATCGCACGCCGCTTTAACAACCGCTACGGCAAGGTATTTCCCGAGGTCGAAGCGCTGCTGTCCGAGACCCCGCTGCTTCCCGGCCTGGACGGTCGCAAGATGAGCAAGAGCTACGGCAACGCCATCAATATCTCGATGACCGCCGAGGAGACGGCCAAGCGCATCAAGAAGAGCCAGACCGACTCCGAGCGCATGATCACGTTCGATCCCGAGAACCGCCCCGGCGTGTCCGGCCTGCTTTCGACGGCCGCCATCTGCACTGGTCGTTCCGAGGTCGAGATTGCCGAAGAGATTGGCATGGGCGGCTCCGGCCAGCTCAAGAAGTACGTGACCGAGGCCGTCAACGACTACTTCGCCCCGATCCGTGAGCGTCGTCAGCGCTACGAGAACGACCTGGATTACGTGAAGGACGTGCTGCACGAGGGCAATCGCCGCGCCAACGAGATCGCCGAGCAGACCCTGGCCGAGGTTCAGGACGCCATGGGCATGGTGTACTAGCCGAGAACAATAAACAGCAGTCAAACAAAACCGCCGCGATGAGCACAATCCTCATTGCGGCGGTTTTGTTTTCTTCAGAGGTCGTTCGCCTAGGTATTCAGCCGCTCGGCAGAACCCCTAAGTCGCAAGCACCCTAAGACTATATTCTGTTAAGCAATGACGCCCTATTGTTTTAACATGCGGCAGCGTTTTACAGCAGAGCCGACCGACCGGAAGGAGCCCCATGAACTCAGTTGCGTTTTGTACATGCAACGACCGGAAATGCCCGTTTAACCCTGTCAACCACGACAAGGGCTGCACGCCTTGTATCGCCAAGAATCTGCACGAGCACGAGATTCCAACGTGCCTGTTCAACGCGATTTCTCCCGATCGGCTTGAGGCCGATAAAGACGAGTGGTCGTGGCAAGCGTTCGCGCGACATGTAGAGGCGTATCTGGGAAGCAACAGCCCAAGAATCCCCGCGGGCGAAGAGACGCCGCAGGGGCTTACAAAGATCAGTTGCTGCAAGCGGGACTAACAATCAAAGTTTGTGCCGCCCTAAGGCCAAACGTCGGCACCTCATTTTGGGATAACGAACCCGATGTTTTGTCCCATGATTACGGGAAAGCGCCCGCCGGCCATGGCAGCCGACGGGCGCTTTCCCGAAGTACACCGTTGAATCGCACAGAGGGGAGGAATGCGAATCAAACTCAACAGGGCAGACTTTTTCATCGCCTATTGCCTGCTCCGTTGCTGAAACCAATATAGTTCACCCTGGTTTACTTACTAACGGCAAAATACGCCGTCACACCCTCTCCATAAGTTAGCCCCGGTAAACCTGCAACGGAAAACCACCACAAAGGGGACAGGCACCTTTGTGGTGGTTTTGGCCACGGCGGAGCCGCTAGAGCCCTGCTGGCCAGCGACAGACGGCCAAGTCGACGTGCATGTCGTCCTTAAACGTCACGCCCTCCCCTAGCAAAAGCTCACGTTGAGCATCGGGGCCGCCAAACGCAAAGCCCTCGCAAATGCGGCCATCGGCAAACACCACACGATGGCAGGGAATCTGACCAGGGCGCGGATTGCTGTGCAGCGCATAGCCCACATAGCGCGCGCTTCGTGGACGACCGGCGAGCAGCGCCACCTGACCGTACGTGGCGACCATCCCCTCGGGAATCTGCTCGACCACCTCGTACACCCGCTCAAAAAAGCCCTCAGACGCCATTGCTCGCTCCCTTCCACCCGGAATAGCATAAACCACCACAAAGGTGCCTGTCCCCTTTGTGGTGGTTTATGGCAAGTCGGTTAGTTGGCGGGCTGGAAGAAGGCTACGGCGACGGCGCCGGGGCCCACGTGGGTGCCGATGGTAGCGCCGATGGTGTGGACGGGTAGCTCGCCCTCGGTGTGACCGGCCCACAGCGCCGCGCTGTCCTCGATATATTTCTTGAGCACGGCATCCGAAAGACCCGTGTAGCCGAGCGCCAGCGGCATGGAAAAATCGACGCCGCCCGCCTTCTCGACCTTCTGGTTCAGTAGGTTGCGACCGTTCTTGGAACCGCGCGCCTTGCCCAGCTGCACAATCAGGCCATCCTCGGCGGCCACGACCGGCTTCACGTTGAGGAGCGTACCCACAGCGCCCGCTGCGGCAGACAGGCGGCCGCCGCGCACCAGGTACTCCAGCGTCTCGAGCAGGCCGATGACGACCACGCGGTCGCGCACGGCCTCGACAGCCGCCGCGATCTGGGACGCACTACGGCCCTCGTCCACCAGACGCAGGGCATACTCGACCAGCACGCGCTCACCCAGGGTAACGTTATTGCTGTCCACGACGAACACGTCGCCGCCCGGCGCCTCGGCAAGTGCCGTACGAGCACTCTGGTTGGTGCCCGAAAGCTTGGCGCCCACGGTAATAATCACCGCCTCGTCGCCGGCTTCACGAGCCTCGGCGATGGCCTGCGAAAAGGCGTACGGGTTGACCTGACCGGTCTTGGGCAGCTCATCGCGCTCCACGAGCATCTCGTAAAAGCGCTGGTGATCGATGTCGACGCCATCCATGTACACATCGGTTCCAAAGGTGACGGACAGCGGTAAAACGGAAAGCGCCGGGTGCTCAGCCGGCGACATATCGCTGGCGGAATCGGTAATAATGCGGACGGACATAGCGAATCCTTTCTTGCGCAGGTCTCGCGCAGGGAATTTTGACAACAATGTCCCGGCACGGCATGCGCGCTCAAACGGGACGATGCAGTTGTTGGCCGAAAGCTAGCGCCAGCGCGGCTCTACATCTCGCGCAGGGTGTTGAGGATCGTGCGCAACGACGCATACATCTGCTCGCGCTGCTCCGCGCCCATGGCTTTGCCGGTGGTATCGAGCACTTCGCGAATGATGCGATCGGCCTCGCTCATGCTCTCGCCGCCCAGCGTGGTCAAGCGCACCGGGGCGCGGTACTTGACGGCAGCATCGCCCGAGTCGTCGACCTCGACATAGCCGCCCTCCTCCAGGTGAGCCAGCGTGCGAGAAACAGCTGCACGGGTCACGCCGGCCATGCGGGCGAGGTCGGCACCGGTCAGGCCGTCCTTGCTGCGCTCAAGATAGTACAGGCACATGACGTCGGAGCCCTTGAGGCCCAGCTTTGCGCCCTCGGATGTCTTGATGCGCTGAATCTCCTTATAGAGGCCGCTGATCAGTCCGACAAAGTCCTCAAAACGTGTCTCGTCGTTCTGCTGCATGAGAGACGACCGCCTTTCGCTTGCATGATGCTAACGGGTAAACATCTTAGCCGCAACAGACAACACCCATACCCAAATATCCCATTTGTTAACCCATCAACATAAAAACCACCACAAAGGGGACAGGCGCCTTTGTGGTGGTTTTGACCGGCGAACATGATCCGCAGGCGTCGCTACAGCTCCACAAGGGGATTGTCGTGGGTCACAAGCGTCTTGACGACAACCGTTGCACCCAGATAGCGCTCAAGCAACTCAGCGAGACGATCGATCGCAGCCTGGCAATCCCCCATCCGCACAGGCTCCACGCACTCAATCGCAAGGAATGCATCCGCAGAGTCATCGGACAGCGCCGTACGAACGCCGTCGCGCCAGTTCCAGCAACGGCACACGGCGCCTGCGTCGTCAATATAGGCAAGCTCGCCGGGCAGCGTCGGATCATCAGCCTCCTCGCCGAGCGGTAGGAACGCGTCGCCGCCGTCGGTCACCGTCAGGCGCAGATTGCCCTCAATAGCATGCAGATCCTCACCGCCGACGGGCAGCGCATAGGTCAGCGAAACCGTATTGTAGATATCCACCGCCGGCGTGATGTGGCCGACCGGCTTGCCTTTGAGCACGCGCTTGAGCAGGTTCTCAACTGAGCAACGCGCGCCCTTCTTTGTCTTGAACAGGCGATACGCCTCGCGCCATGCCTTAACCGGCGCATTCTCGCTGATGGTATCGCTGGTCAGATGGCGCTCCGCATCGATGTTGGCGCGGTCGAGCAGCGCGGCGATTGCATCCACGTCCTCCTGGGGAATCTGAGCCGCGGGCTTCATGCCCTTTACGACCACAACGCCGATAGCTGCCTGCGGAAACAGCTCCCAAAACGAATCCTCGGCAACGAAACTCTTCATATGTTCTCCCTTCATAGCGGACGCCCGAGCCCGGACACCTAAACAAAAAGCGCCCTTACAACGGCCACCTTCAAAGTCCTACGGTGCCGCCACAAGAGCGCTTACGCTGTCCCCATCCGGAGAAGGGGACGATATGTCAGGCGTATTGTAGCCCGAGTATTCCGCCCAAGCAAAACCACCACAAAGGTGCCTGTCCCCTTTATGGTGGTTTTTGGTCTGAGGCGACGCTAGTGGCGGAGTCCCAGCAGGCCGCGGCCGCGATGACGGGCGTCGGCGTGCACCTGAGCGTGCGGACCGGCGGCCTTGACGGACTCGGGCAGGTGCGAGTACTTCTTCTCGAAGTTCTCCTCGAACATGACGGCCAGGTTGTGCGCGGCCTCGTCGTAGCGAGCGGTGCTCTGCCAGTACTGGCGCGGCACCAGGATGCCGTCGGGTACGCCGTGGCACGTGGTGGGAATGTCGACGTTAAAGATATCGTCGTGGACGAACTCGCTGTCCTCGATGGTGCCGTCGAGGGCGCGCGCGACCAGAGCGCGCGTGTAGGCCAGCTCAATGCGATGGCCCACGCCGTAGCCGCCGCCAATCCAGCCGGTGTTGACCAGGTACACGCGCGTGCGGCCGTCGGCGATGCGCTCGCCGAGCATCTTGGCGTAGACCATGGGGTCGAGCGGCATAAACGGCTCGCCGAACAGCGAGGAGAACGTGGGTGTGGGTTCGGTGACGCCAACCTCGGTACCGGGGATCTTGGCCGTAAAGCCCGTCACAAAGTGATACATGGCGGCGTCGGCCGTCAGACGCGAGATGGGCGGCAGTACGCCAAAGGCGTCGCAGGTCAAAAACAGCACGACGCTCGGGGTGGTGCCCATGCCCTTGGTCCATGCGTTGGGAATGTGCTCCACGGGGTAGGCCACGCGCGTGTTGTGCGTGACCGAGACGTCGTCGTAGTTGGGCTTGCGGTGCTCGTCGAGCACCACGTTTTCGCAGATGGCGCCAAAGCGGACGGCGTTGAAGATCTCGGGCTCGTGGAAGGCATCCAGGCCTTCGCACTTGGCGTAGCAGCCGCCCTCGATGTTGAAGATGCCCATGTCGGACCAGCCGTGCTCGTCGTCGCCGATCAGCAGGCGCGTGGGGTTGGCCGAAAGCGTGGTTTTGCCGGTGCCGGAAAGACCAAAGAACACGGCGGTCTCGTGCGTGACGGGATCCATGCTGGCAGAGCAGTGCATGGGCAGCACGTCGTCCTCGACGGGCAGCAGGTAGTTCATAACGCTGAAGATGGACTTTTTGATCTCGCCGGAGTAGCCGGTGCCCGCGACCAGGATCACGCGCTCCTGGAAGTTGATGACCACCGCGGCGCTGGAGTTGAGGCCCTTGATCGCAGGGTCGCACTTATAGCCGGGGGCTGCGAGCACGCAAAAGTCCGGCTCGCCGGTGCGCGCGATTTCGCGGGCAAGCGGGCGCGCGAGCATCTGCTTGATAAAGAGTGCCTGGCTGGCACGCTCGCAGGCGACGAGCAGGCGGCGCGTGTGGTTACGGTCGGCGCCGGCCATGCCGCGGGTGACGAACACGTCGCGCTCGTTGAGGTAGTTGACGATGCCGGCCTTAATGGCCTCGTAGCTCTCGACGGACAGTGGGCGATTGACGGCGCCCCAGGCGATCTTGTCGTGCACGTCGGGCGTGTCGACGATAAAGCGGTCGTTGGGCGAACGGCCGGTGCGTTCTCCCGTCTCGATCACGAGCGCGCCGTTGGAGGCCATGCGGCCCTCTTCGCGGCGGATGGCATACTCGACGAGCTCGGCCGCCGGCAGGTCGACCAGCAGGCGGGGCTGGTTCTCGGCGGGATCTTCGACCAACGTAAGACCAAAGTTGGACAGTACTTCTGCAGGGGTAACACCAGGCATGGGGCCTCCTTTAAAAGCGCGTCACGCGGGCGCGGCGCGCACTTTACTCACGTAAAGCTCGTTGTACCCGATATGCAAAAACGTTTTTGCGGCAACCGCAGAGCATCCCGCCCAACGGTCAAAAATCGCACGCAAGCGGCCTAGTCATTGGGTAGTCATTGGGGACGTTCTTAAACGACTAGTCGTTGGGGACACTCTTGAACAGGTAACATTCAAGGAGTGTCCCCAGATGCCGGCACATAAGGAACGTCCCCAAGTGCCGACTATAGCGGCAGGCCTTGGCCGAGCATGGCGATGGCGCTCATGAGGATCAGCATGCCGGCAGCGTAGGGCAGCACTGCGCCCAGGAGCTCGGCGTCCTTGCCGCGCACGTGCACGGCAGCGAGGCCAATCGCGAGTGTCTGCGGCGAGATCATCTTGCCGGCGGCGACACCCAGGGCATTCAGCGCGACCATCCAGTAGTCGCTCACGCCCAGCGCCGTAGCGGCCTGGCTCTGGATGGGACCGAACAGCATGCCCGAGGACGTGCCCGAGCCGGTCACGAACGCTCCAACGGCACCGATCCACGGAGCCAGGATCGGGTACAGACCGCCGGCGACGGCAATGCAAAACGCGCTGATCGACGAGATCATGCCCGCATAGCCCATCACCTTGGCGCAGCCCAGCACCGAAAGCATCGTGATCACCGTCGGCATCATCTGCCTGACGGTCGCGGCCAGCACCTCGCCCATCAGGCGCGGCGAAGCGCCCTGAATCGCGCCGCCGACAAACGCCGCCAGGAAAATCCAGACACCCGGCGTGTTGATCCAAGAAAACGTAAGCGTACCGGGGTTCTCGCCGCAATACACCTGCACGTGGCTCGCAAACGGCGCGAGCGCAGCGTGCACGGCGGGCACCAGGTTGGAGGTACCCAGCAGCAGCACAAAAATCAGGATGAAGCACGACCAGGCCGAAAGCGCCGACTTAACGGTAAGCTGCTCGCCGGCCTCGATATTCATATGGAAGCGCGCATCCAGGTGATCGGACTTCTCGGCGCGCATGGCAAGCGCGGCGGTCAGCGCAAGCGACACGATGGAGCCCACGACCACGGCAAGCTCGGGGCCCACAAACATGGCGACGACCAGGGCCGCGCCGACAAAGGACGCGCCAGAGAGCAGCGCGATACCGGCCACGCCATGCAGGCGCTCGCCCACACTCGCAACGTTGCCCTGATCGTCGGCCACGCGGCCCGCGACCAACACAATAAGCAGCGGCATGACTACAAAGAACGGCGCAAGCTGCACCAGCTGAACAGTCGCTAGGTGCAGGGAATCCAGGCCCACCAGGTCGGCAACGGACACCGTGGGAATGCCGATGGAGCCGTAAGGCGTGGGCACGCCGTTGGCCAGCAGGCAGATGAGCACGGCGGGGACGGCCTCAAAGCCCAAGCCCGCGAGCATGCCGGCGGGGATGGCGACAGCGGTACCAAAGCCGGCCATGCCCTCCATAAAGCCGCCGAAGCACCATGCCACGAGCAGCGCCAGCAGGCGGCGGTCGCCGCTGATGGAGGTGATCATGCTGCCGATCACGTCCATGGCGCCCGTGCGCACGCACAGGTTATACGTAAAGACCGCGGCGATAATCACCAGCACGATGGGCCACAGGGCCATCAAAAAGCCCTCGAGCGAGGCCGTGGCGATCTGAGCCGCCGGCAGGTGCCACCACGCAAAGGCGAGCACGCACGAAAGAACAAACGAGCCGATGGCGGCTTTCCAAGCTGGCCACTTAAAGCACAGCAGCATCACGACAAGCCAGATGATCGGCACAAGAGCCAGCAAAAATGCGGCGACATCCATGGGTAGAAACTCCTTGGTACCGCGAGGGCGGCATCGGGGGGTCAGAAAACTTCAACAGAATACCGCACGCTTACCGACAAATTGATGCCGCCCGCCGAATTTATTGAACAACCTGTTCAAAAACACGAATCGATACCTTCGCGGCTATACTAGAGCGCAGCAACAGAAAGGAACCACCTTGAGCATCACGCCCCTCGATAGCATCCGCCGCGCCATCGCCCGCCACAACGGCGTCGCCGACCCCGCCGTGTTGGGCGACGGGGCACACGGGCAGGGCGGACGCATCGAGAACGGTCTGTTCCCCGCCTCGCATACCGCCGAGGAGCTCGCGCGCATCCAGGAACTGAGCCAGCGCAACGCCGGCGGGCCCGACAGCGGCCAGGCCACGCGCCGTCGCCGCGAGCACGAGCGCGAGCCCGGCCCCATCCGTCGCATGGTCGACGCCTGGTGGAACCGCCTGCTCGGAGCCGTCTACGGCGGCGGCTTCTCCACGCAAGAAGCCGAGTACGAGGAGCACGCCACCCGCCGCGACTACCTGTGGAACACCCTGGGCACCGCCGTATGGGGCATGTCGTTTCCGCTGCTCACCATTGTGTCCACGCAACTCGTGGGCGCCGAGGAGGCCGGCAAGTTCTCCATCGCCTTTGTCACCGGTACGCTCATCATGATCGCGTGCAACTACGGCGTGCGCAACTTTCAGGTCTCGGACATCGACGAAAAGACGTCCTTTGCCTCCTACCAGCTCAACCGCTGGCTCTGCGGAGCGCTCGCGCTGGCATGCGGCCTGGTATACAGCAGCGCCCGCGGCTACGATGCGCAGATGGCCACGATCGGCCTGGGCGTCTACCTCTATAAGGTAATCGACGGCGTGGCGGACGTGTACGAGGGCCGCCTGCAGCAGGCCGACAAACTCTATTTGGCCGGCATAAGCCAAACGCTACGCTCCGTCGGCGTCATCGTCGTCTTTAGTGTGGCGCTGTTCCTTACGCGCAGCATGCCCATCGCGGCCATGGCCATGGGTGTCACCGCGATCGCCTCGCTCGTGCTGGTCACCGCCCCGCTCGCCCTGCTCGAAACCGAAAAATCACGCCGCATGAGTCTCCGCGAGGCTGGCCACCTGTTTATCCAATGCGCCCCGCTCTTTGGCGCGCTGTTCCTGTTCAACCTCATCGAGAGCATGCCCAAGTTCGTGATGGAAGGCACGCTGGCCTACAAATACCAGCTGTACTTTAATGCACTGTTCTTTCCGGCGCAGGCCATTTTGTTGAGCATTGGATTTATCTATAAACCGCAGCTTTTGCGTCTGTCGAGCATTTGGGCGAATCCGCGCAAGCGTCGCCGCTTTGACCTGATTATTGTTGCCGTTATGGCACTGATCGTGATCATCACCGGAGCGTGCGCCGCATTTATGGCAGGCCCCGGCATTCCCCTCATGAGCTTTATGTACGGCCTTAACTTTGAGCGCTACCGCACGCTGGCACTGCTTATGGTTGTCGCCGGCGGCATCACCGCTGCAATCGACTTTATCTACGCCATCATCACGGTGCTGCGCCACGCTGGAGACGTCACCAAGATCTACTTGATCTGCTTTGCCGTGAGCGTGGTGCTCCCGGTGATCCTGATTAAGCTGCTGGGTCTGATGGGCGCTGTGGTGAGCTACCTAGCCATCATGGCCCTGCTCCTGGTGCTACTGATTATCGAGTACGCCCACATCCGCCAGCGCATCGAGCGCGACCGCAACCCGTACGGCGCCTAATTGGCGCAATGGGGGGTCTCGTTGCGGACAATATGCATCACGCAAAACTAAGTGAGTAGACTTTTGCTGAATCCCTGACCACACCGGCAAAACACAAGTCAGTGACCTGCGGTTTTGTTGAGGCAAATTTGCCGGCTGCTCGGCATTTCCAAAAAAGTCTACTCACTTAGCCAGCGGGCAGCCAAAAAAGAACCGTCGCGGCGTCGTTTGACTCCGTTGCGACGGTTTATCGTGCATTTTCGCGCAGCCGCGGACGCAGACGCTCCTCATTTCTAGCGCTTACCGAGCAAGAAGGCGCTACTCTCCGAAAGTAGTCAAAAAAGCCCCGTCCCAAATTAGCTACCCCTTGCACCGGTTATTCGCCTGGGTTGATGTTCGCGTAAAACTCGGCCCCGTCGTCTAGACGCAGGATACCTACGCGGCCAAACTCCGACCCAGTGGCGGCGGCGCAGTCGATGTCGATGCGATCGGGCACGCCGGCGGTATCCTCGCCGCCCAGGCGCACAATCTGCCCACGGCCGGACTCCTCATCGAGCCCCGCCAGGCCGCCTACCTCGCAATAACGCCCGAGCGACACCGTTGGCGTGTGGCCGCTCACCACGACCGGACCCTTGCCCTCGGCAGAAAGCAACCCCGTCGGCGCGTCCCAATAGCCGTGACGAATCCACAGCAAGTCATCGGACGACTGCACCGCAAGCATCTGCTTCAGCAGTTCGCGATCGGCATCCACCGCCCCCGCACCATCGGCACAATCAACCCCGTGTTCAAGCAAAAACGCCCGCGCCGCCTCGGTCTGGATGCCGGCATGCACCAGCAGGTACGGGCGCTCGTCAGTCTCGACCACCGCGTAGAGCGGCAGCGGCGCCATCCAACGCACGAGCTCCTCGTACGCCTCGAATTCCATATCGTTGAGCTGCTGACGGGTAGTCCAACCGCCGTTGATATCCCAGGTCTCAGCATCGAGCGGATCCTGGCCAATGATGGCATCGAGCATAATCTGCTCGTGATTGCCCTTGAGCACGCGAGCGTTGGGTAGTGAGCGCACGAGTTTAATAACGCCAACCGGATCGGGCCCGCGATCGATCATGTCGCCCAGCACGTACAGCGTATCGTCAGACGCCAGCGAAATCTTGGACAGGGCCTCGTCAAGCGCACGCACGTGCCCGTGAGCATCGGATGTCACATAGATCGCCATGGAACGCCTCTCCTTGCATTGCGGCCGAAGCCCGGCACCGCAACTAAAACTTCAAGTTGAACTTAAACGTTACCCATTGTACTCCGTTGCAATAAAGCTGGAAAGGGTTGCATACCGTCAACGGTCGCCAGCGCACGCCTGCCAACCCGTGCCGCTCACGCCACGCCGTCAGGCCCAGCGCCCCGACCAGTGTCGCACACGCCGCAGCCTCGTGTCGAAAATGCGCACGCCCGCAATCCAGGCCCATAAACCCACCATCTTTGGGTACAAATAAACGCAGACAACTGACCGTGCCACGCCAACCACCCAGGAGCGGACACTATCCATGAACCAGATACTTCTCTTTATCGGCCTCGTCATTATTCTGTGCCTGACCATCAAACCCGTCGGCAAAAAGCTCCCCTTCCCCACCCTGCTCATCTTTATCGCGCTCGGTATGCTGCTGGGCGTCAACGGCCCGGCGCACATCGACTTTAGCGACTACGCACTCACCGAGACCGTCTGCAGCACGGCGTTGCTGTTCATCATGTTCTACGGCGGCTTTAACACCAACATCGACCGCGCCAAGCCCGTCGCCGTGCCCGCGGTGCTGCTGAGCACGCTCGGCGTCGTCGTCACCGCCGGCATTACGGGCGCGTTTGCGCACCTTGTACTGGGCTTCGACTGGATCAGCGGCCTGCTGCTGGGCTCCGTTGTGGCGTCCACCGACGCGGCGAGCGTCTTTAGCGTCCTGCGCGAGCACAGTCTGTCGCTGCGAGATGGCACCGACTCGCTGCTCGAGGTCGAATCGGGCTCCAACGACCCCGTCGCCTACATGCTCACCGCGGTGCTCGCGACCCTCGCGGCCGGCGGCGACATCGACATTCCCGTGCTGCTGGCCAAGCAGATTATCCTGGGCGTGGGGCTGGGCCTTGCCATCGGCTGGACATCCAGCCGCCTGATTGAGCGCGCACACGCAACGGCCGAGGGCGCGCAGACTATCTTTTTGTTCGCCGTGGCGATCGTCGCCTACGCGCTGCCGAGCTATCTGGGCGGCAACGGCTTTTTGGCCGTGTACCTGGCAGGCATTGTGCTGGGTGCGAGCGACATCACCGGCAAGGTCGAGATGGCGCACTTCTTCGATACCCTCACCGAGATGGCCGAGATGACCATCTTCTTCTTGCTCGGCCTGCTCGTGACGCCTGCGCGCCTGCCGCAAATGCTGCTACCCGGCCTGGCGCTCATGGCGTTTATGCTCTTCGTGAGCCGCCCCATCGCCGTCGGCCTGCTGCTGGCGCCCTTTAAGACGAACCCTCGCCAGGTAGCGCTTGTAAGCTGGGCGGGCCTGCGCGGCGCCGCGTCGGTCGTCTTTAGCCTCTTTGCCGTGGTGACCGGCGTTCCCGGAGGCCACGACCTGTTTGACCTGGTGTTTGTAATTGCCGTGTCGAGCATTGTGGTGCAGGGCTCGCTGCTGCCGGCGGTGGCGAAGAAGCTCGACATGATCGATGCGGAAGGCGATGTTCGCCGCACGTTTAATGACTACCGTGACGAGGACGGCATGTCGTTCGTTAAGCTCAAGGTAGGCGCGGGACATCCGTTTGCCGGGCGCTCGCTTGCCGATATTGGCAGCGCTACTAATATGCTCGTCGTGCTGGTGCTGCGCGACGGAGCGCACCCGGTGCTGCCCAACGGCGACACCGTGATCAAGGAAGGCGACCTGTTAGTGATGGCTGCCCCAACGTTTGAGGAGCGCGCCGAGGTTACGCTGCGCGAGGTCACCGTAACGCCCCACGGTCGCCTTGCCGGCCAGCATCTGCGCGACGTGCCGCAAGGCAAGCACCCCTTTATCGTGGTGATGCTCAAGCGCGATGGCCAAACAATCATCCCCGACGGCAACACCCTCATATACGCCGGCGACGAAGCAGTCATCGCCACGCTCGCGTCGTAGCCACCCCGCCCCTCCTAAGTTGCGGTGAAATAGGGACTGAATAGGCCTTCTAGCAGCCTAAACAGTCCCTATTTCACCGCAACTTATTGAGGAATGGGGTTGAGGGGCGGTTGTGGTTACCAGCCCTCGCCTGTATCGTAACCGTCGTCCTCATCGGCGACGGCAAAGTCGCGGAGGTCGAGGCCTTCGCACTCGGCTCGGGCTAGCAGCTCTTGGGGCGACTCATCCTCGATATCCACTACGTCGAGCATGGCAGCCGGAAAACCCACGCCGGCTGCACTCCCCGCACGGTCGAGCAGGCTCTCGCGCAGCTGGTCAACATCAACATCGATCTTCATGGTGAACCCCTTACCGGAACAGGCCCCTACTCAGCAGCGCCGAGCACATTCACGGCTGCAACAAAAGCTGCAACCTGCTTGTCATCCATCTGCGTGGCCAAACGCCCCACGGGCTCGTCGTAGGCAAACTGCACTTTATCGATAAAGCAATCCCAAGCACGCTCGTCCACACGCACGGCGGTCTCGCAATACTGGCTGAGCTTTTTGAGTCCATACCAAAACGCACTCACATGGCGCACGGGATCCTCGTCCAGCACGCCATCGTAGCGGAGCCCGTTAAACTCGCGCATGCGCGCCACGGCAACCTCGAGCGAGTCGCCGCCGTCGGCCGAAGCCTCGTCCACAAGCTCGGGAATCGCAACTTCGCGCCGAACATTGTGCCTGGTAGCACCGTCATACTCGCCCACCAACACGTCTTCGTCAAACCGATCATCGTAGTCGAAAAAGCTACTGCCGCGGCAAATCCCATGCGGCGAACCGGCACCAAAGGCACAGAACAACCCGCCGTCGGTAACAACGCGCCTATAGGTCTCAAACGACTTCTTAACCTGAGCGAGCAACTCGGCAAGCACCCCGGCATCGCACCCCGTCTCGCACGTAATGCAAACAAGCCCCGGCAACGATACCGGCTTCACCGTGCTCCCTGCAACTCGGGCAGCGCGTTCGGCCCGATACGCTTGGGCTGCCAAGCGCGCTCGCTGCGCAGCGCCGCGCACATTAGTAAGCTCGCACTCCAGCGCCACATCGCCAGCCACATCGCTCGCAAACGTGTCAGCACCCTGCGGGCCGGTCGCACTCAGCTCGGACTCAAACGTCGCTGTGATCATGCCGGCAAGGTCCGTTGTATCGGCGGCGCAACGCAGCTGCTCCAGCTGCGTGCATAGCAGATCGGCATCCAAGGGTGCGGCATCCACAACGCGCACGTCACTCAGACGCGCCGCGCCCTGCAACACCAAAGCCCCCGCAGCATCGTATGCCGCACGAACCCTGTCCGCCGTATTGGCACGCAGCTTTACCTCGATAAACGCAAGCGTCTGCTCCAAGCGGGCCAACAGCTCGGCCTTGTCCTCCATACGCAAAAAGGCAGCGTAGCGCCGCTCCATCTGCAACGGGCCCACAACGCCTACCTGCTTGCGAGCGCGCGCAAGAGAATCAAATTCAACGCGGCGTACATACCCGTCAACGGCCTTCACGGCAGACTCGCGCGCAGCACGCTCGGCGGCCTCGACGCCCCCGATCACGCCCAGCAGCTCGCGGGAGCGCGCCTTGCGCAATAACTCCCCGCGATCGTACTGCTCAAGCGCCGTCTGACGCTTTGCTACCGACTCAAAGCCAAAAAGCTCATCGAGCAGCTCACCAACAGAACGCTCTTCTATCATGGCAAGGCCTCCTCACGCGCTGCGCGTCAACATGCCCGCGGGCTTGCGTGCGCATCAAACGTCTCGCGCACGCAAGCCCACACGCTCGCACCCCTACAGATCCAACGCCTTTTTCGCAGCATCGACCGGGTCGCCATCCATGTAGAACACCGGGCTCAACCCCGAGATAATCTCGGACGAAACGCTCTGCAGGCCCGCGATGGCGCTCAGCGGCAATATCACGCGCTTGGCACCGGCGTTTTTGGCCACGCGCATAATGTCCTCGAGCCCGCGAATCTCGTCCATAGAACCCGACATGCGCAAGATTCCCGGAACCGCCAGCGCGGGCATCACCGGGCGGTTGCACGCCGCGGAACACAAGCCCACAAACTCGGCGAGCGAAACCTCCTCGGACAGGCCCTTGCTCTGCAGGTCGTTGTAGAACAGCAGGTAATCCTTGGAGCCAATGTGCATGCCCGGCGCCACGCGGTTCGCCAGGTTCACAAAGTTGTCGAACGCGGCCTCCAGCGTATCGCGCACCGGCTTGTTAAAGGCAACACCCTCGTGCTTAAACTTGCACTCGCCGGCAACAGCCTTGTTCTCGAGCTTGTACACGGCAACCTCGCCGCCCTGCGACCTGCCCACGCCAAACACGTGACCGGACAGCAGCGGCCCGTCGGGGATCAGCGTGTCCTCGGACTGCTCGGGCACGCGCACCACATGCACGTCCTGCGGGTTGTCGGCATCCATATAGCCCAGGTTGACATCGATAAACTCGACGCCCGCCATAATCTTGAGCTGCTCCTTTACGCGGCGACGGCCCTCGATGGCGTAGTCCAGCAGCCAGCGCACGTCGTCCTTGTCCATGGCCTCGTCGGGGAACAGCAGCTTGGCCAGGCCGCTAAAGGTCTTGCGCACGGCAATCTCGTCGCGCTTGTTAAAGTCGCTGTTAAAGCGGAAATAGCGGTCGATGTGATGCGTAAAGTCCTTGCGGCGCATCTCCTTGCAAAACTCCGACAGGCAGTCGGTGATCAGGCCGTAATGCCCGGTCAGCAGGCTCGAGCGCATCTTGGGAATCTCCCAGCCCGGCAGGTAATAGTGGATACGGTCGAAGAAAGCCGAATCGTTGTTAAACTCCGGCGGGAACGGATCGAACAGGTGCGTGGTCTTAAGGACGTTTTGCACGGTGTCGTTGATGTTGCCCTCAAAGACCATGGAGGCGTCGGCGTTAATCTGGTCGCGACCGCGCGCATAGCTGCCGCTCGCCATGTAATCCTTCATGATCTGCACGGCGTTGGTGTCCTTAAAGCGCATGCCGGCGACCTCGTCGAACGTCACGCAATCCCAGTGGCCCACCAGGCCCACGCGGTCGGCGCGCATGGAGTTCATGCGGCCGAACAGGTTGGCCGTCGTGGTCTGGCCGCCCGAAAGCAAAATGGCGTAGGGCGAGACCTCTTTGTAGATGTGGCTCTTACCGGTACCGCGGGGACCTAGCTCGCACAGGTTGTAGTTGCGCTCGATAAGCGGCACCATACGCTCGATAAAGTGCATGCGCTCCTTCTCCGAAAGCTCGCTGGGCTCATAGCCGGCCGAGCGCAGCAGCATGTTGAGCCACTCGTCGCGCGAGAAATACTGGCGTTCTTCGACCATAGCATCCAGGTCCAAGTTGGGCATCTGGATGGGCGTGAGCGAAGCCACGCTAAACGGAGAGTCCTCGGGCCCGCGCTTCTTACGCTTGGCCTTGGAGCGGCGCGGCGCATCGTCGCCAAAGACCTCCATGCCAAACTCGTCTTCCTCATCCAAGGGATGACGATACTCGATGCTCATGATGCACCAAATGCCGCCCTGCAGAATCTTGGAATAATCGCGCACGTACTCGGCCGGCATCACAAACGGCTCGATGGTCAGGTTGGCAAACGACGCCACATAAATGTCTTTGTACTCGTCGAGCTTGGCCGTCACCTTGTCAATGATGGTAAAGCGGCCCAGCTCACGGATCTTGGACTTGATGCGCTCGGACTCGTCGGGGCGCACGTAGTTATCGGTGAGGATCCTGCGAATGCGCTCCAGACCCTCCGCCACAGCTTCCTCGTCGTCGGTTGAGCAGTACATGCCCAGCAGGTACTCCAGCACAAAGGTGGGCACGTTGGCGCCGCGCTTCATAAGGGCCGTCAGGTCCTTGCGCACGATCTTGCCGCCAAAGTGCTCGAGCAGCTTGCCGTCCAGCCCGTCCATGTCGTAGCCCTCATCCTCGGGTTCCTCGGCAACAGCCTGGGCATAGCCATCGGTCGAGGATTCGCCCTCGGCGGGCTCGGCAGTCGCTGCATCCTCAACGGGAGCAGCAGCCGCCGGCTCCGGGGCAGGCGCGACGGCCTCAGCCGCCGCATCCTCCGCCGGCGCGCTCACATCAATCGAGGGAACTTCCCACAGGTCGTCGTCATGGCTATCAAACATAGGACACACTCCTAAAAACCAAAGTCAGCAACGGGGGCAAACGAAACGGCGATGGTGTACGTCTCGCGCCAAACGATCTTGCCCGACTGGGCGTCGCGGCAAACCAGCAAATGCGACGAACCGGACCCAAACGACGCGCCCGTCTTGAGCGTAAAGCGCGCCTCGGTCACACGGTCCTGCGGGTTGGGCGAGGTCATGTCCGCATGCACGCGGGCAACGTCGCTCACCTCGTTGCCGGTCTCGTCGGTAAACACCAGCTCGTACTCGCACGGCAGCACCTTGCCCGTAGCGGCCTCCTCCTGCAGCAACTTAATGCCAAACAGCGAGTTGGTAACGCGACGGCTCTCGCTGAGCACGCGCAGCTTAGCGGTTTGCGTGTCGACAAATTCCTTTGAGGACGCGCTCAGGCGGCGATACCCGACCACCGGCACCACGAGTTCCTGCAGGCTTACGCCTCCATGCACGTAGCGCTTGGTGCCGCCGGGCCGCCTGTAGTGCACAATCCCGCGCGGGGCCAAGCCAACGTAGCCGCCGCCCGGCACCACATGGTCCATGTTCATGGCCAAATACGGGCTGCCGTCCGCGCCGTTGGTGATATCGGCCAAGGCATCGCCCAGGGCGACCACCGCATGGCGCTTCCCAAACAGTACCGGGTCGTCGGGAAGGTCGTTCTTGCCCAGGAACAGGCATTCCGGCAGCTCGTTGGCCGTATACAAAAAGCCGTGATCGGACGTAATCGTCACACGGGCGCCCGGCGCGTCGGTGCACACGCGCTTGGCAATCGAGACCAGCTCATCCACGCTCTCGGCGCATGCATCAAACACGTCGCTTTCGGTGGCGAGCTTCTCCCCCGTCGCGTCGATCTTATTGTGATACAGGTACACGATCTCGCTGGACTTGAGCAGCTCCTTGCGCTCGGCCGCAGACATATCCAGATACGCCGCGGCACTCAGGGCGCGACCCGTAGGCGCGGCCGCCTGCAGCACCGCCTGACGCTCGACCGTAGAGCCCGTGGGCATGCCATCGAGCAGCACAGCGCCCGTTTCCACGTTGAGCGTCATGACCTGATGCGGCAACAGCGCCGGCATGCCCATCTCGGTAATGGAGGGGAACATCGCCTGTACGCTGCCCATGCGCACCTCGCCGCCGCGTTCGCGCTCCAGGGCGGCCGCCACGTCCTGCGCCACCTCGTAGCGCAGCGCATCGCTGATCAGGACCACCTTGGCCTTGGCGCTTCCGACATACGTGGGCAGCGTCTCCCAATAGAACAGGTCCTGGCGGGCGACGCCCTCAACGTAACCGGCATCGCGCCACTGCGCCTGGGCGGCGTTGGCCCAGCACGCGTTGCTCTCGGTCAAATACCAGTTAACGTAGTTGTTCTCGGCCCATTCAACCGCGCGACGCTCGGGCTCCTCCAGCGTGTCGACGCCACGCAGCTTGCAGTGCTCGTTGGCCTGACGCAGCGCGCGATAGGCGGCATCCATGCGCCACCAATCCGTGGTGTAGGCCTCCCACACCTCGGTGGCCTGGGCAATATGGAACCCGCCCGAATGGTCGCGCTTAAAGGCAGCCATATCGGCCAGCGCCAAAAGCACCTGGTAATAGCAGGCGACATCGTCGTACCAGCACAGGTCGCGACGGGTCGAGGCAACACGACGCGCCTCGTCAACGCGATCGGCGCCTTGCGCCAGCGAGGCGAGCAGGTCGCTCAGAATGGCCTCGTCAACGCACGGGAACACATCCAAGCGCAGTAGGTCGTCGGTAGACAGCCCGCTAAACACATGGCGAAGGCCGCACGCGTCCTGGACCAGCTCGCAAATCTCGCGCAGGTCGTCGGCAGCAGCGGCATCGCCCGCCCACTCGCGGACGACGGCGATGCAATACGGCGCATAGGCAGGCGCAATATGGTTGGAGAGCTTTTGCAGCGCGGTCGTCGGCACCAGCGATGCCGAGGCTGTCAGCAGCACGTGGGCGGCAAAATCCTGCAGCGAATCGCGCTCGAACAGCGCCCCCTCAAAACCCGTGCGCTGACGCACAAAAGCGGCAAGGCTATCGGCAGCCTCGAACTTTTGCGCCAGCTCCGCCAGTACCTCCGGGCCATCGTGCAGCAGCATAGTCAGGCACGCACGCACGATAAACGGCATGGTGGCGGCACTGGGATCGGAGCCGCCAAACATGGCAGCCAGCAGGCCCAGCTCAACATCGGCCGCACACGCAGGTGCGGGCATGCACTTGGAAAACTTGGCAACGCGACCCTTGGCGGCAAAGAACGACTTATGCGCCTGCAGCGCCTTGCGAATATCCCGCGCGTTCGAGGCCCCCAGCTGGTCGGCCAGCAGCGACAGATAATCAGCCGAGAACTGATCGGCATACAGCTCAACATCGGCCAGCCAATCGCCCTCGAGGCTTCCACGCCCCTGCTGGCGATACACCAGCAGGTCGCTCGTGATGTCCTCGCGTGCGATCAGGCGCTTGGCCTCAAACATGTGCCCGTCGCAGGCTTCAACAAAGCGTACCGGGCGCGGCAGGCGCTGCTCTATCGCATCGCCAAAGCCGCACTCGGCAAGCTCGGCAAACGTAGCGGCAAACTCGCCCTCCGCGTCGTGCCACACAACCACGCGGCGCTCACGGCAATCGGACAACGGCTGTTCAAAGCGCGCCGCCAGCTCTTCAATTACATCGAACTTTGCCATCTAACAATCCCACTGTCATACCGGTCAAAACAATTCGCGTAACGCGTAATCACGTGTGCATTATTTTATCTTTGCCAGCACATCCTGGAACTTGGCATAGTTGACCTTTACGCCGTCGTCCAGGTCGATCTTGATCATCTGGTCGGCCAGGTGATGTAGTTTTTCCTCGTAGGCGACGGTCTCGGTCAGCTGGTCCTTAAGCTTTTTGATGCGCTTGGTCAGCGCGACCTTCTCGCCGCGCTCGGCCGTGGCCAGTGCGTCCTCGGCGTCGGCGATCTGCGAGCGATAGCGCTCCTGTTGCTCGTGCACGTAGTCGGTACGAATACGCGCCAGCAGGTCGGGCGTGTAGCGGTGCATGTACACCAGGACCATAAAGCCGTTCTTTTTGCCCGAATCAAACAGCCAGTAGATGGGGCGCTTCTTGTACGTTTGGCAGTGGTCCTTAAAGAAGTCCTTCAAAAAGTAGGTACGGATGACCTCGCGCGAGGTGCCCTTGCCGCCGAGCGCCTCGGCAATAAAGGCCAAGTTCTGTTCGAGCGTCTCCTCGCCGTACACGGTACGCACAAAGTCAATAAAATAGCGCACGATGTCGTCGTCGAAGTACTCGTCGTCGGTAATGGGCAGCACGTTGTCGCCATCGGGCATAAAGGTCACGTGATCGGGGTCGGGCATCTTGGCCAGATAGTCGGCGACCGTGGCACCCTGGTCGGCCAGGACCAGCCCGTCCACATCCAACGAGTAGCGGCCAAACATGCAGCCCACGGCATAGCTAATGAGCGAGGTGATCTCGTCGCGCTTGGTGCGCACGTACTTGTTGCCCTTATAGCTCTCGGGGATCTCGTCGGCGGTATCGAAGATGCGCGCCACCGACACGTACTTGTCCTCGACCTCGATGGGCACCTCGCCCTCCATGTTGTAGATCTTGGCAAAGATTCGGTTGAGTTCCTCCTCGTTCGCGCGAAGCTGCTCAAAGCGAGCATTGACCTCGGCTTTGCGAGCCTCGTATTTATCGGCGAGCAACGTTGCCATATCTCTATCCCATCCAATCAGGACCGATTAAAAGCCCAATAAAACTAGCTAAGTCAACACAGACAAGTCTACCCGACAGCAAAGCTCATAGCGCCCCATGCAGAGCATTCGCAGGCACCTTTTTGAGGGTACGCTCGTTACGGCCCAACCCCGCTTTGCAGCCAGCAAGTATTAACTTACTCCACCAGCTCCCCCATTTGTTGAGCAACAAGTGCGAGCGGTAGCCATAGCGCCACGACCGCAGCACCAAATCAAACAGCGCGAAGCGATACGGCCCGCCGTCTCATGGCAAGAGCGCATCGCATTTCCTAAAACCGCAGGCAGATTGACGAACATGTGTTTGGTCATTATAATTTCTACTTGAATAGACTCCTCGTCTCGTGGTACAAATAGGTTGGTACCCTCGAATAGAGGGACCTCCAAGAGCCGGGGGATGTCCCCCGGCATTTTTTATGCGTGAATTGGAGGTCACCTCATGAAGGAACTCTCGATCTTTATCGATGAATCCGGCGACGCGGGGCCTGTATCTAGGTACTACATAGTCACGCTCGTCTTCCATGAGCAGGACGAACCTGTTGACCCTCATATCAATAGCTATGAGCAGCTCTTGAAAGATCAAAGTCTAGACATCATGCCATTTCACTTCGGACCTCTTTTGACCGGGCATGACGACTATAAATGGCAGGATATCCAACGGCGAAAAAAGCAACTTTCCGCCTTCACGATGCTTGTCCAGCACCTTCCCATCACCTACCGACCCTTCATCTACGACAAGAAGCAAGGCCTTTACGAGCCGCAGAAGCTCTCCGAAAAGATTGAACGCGATGTTACGCTATTCCTCGCCGACCACCTGGCGTACATACAGAGCTTTGACCACGTCAAGATCTACTACGACGGAGGTCAAAGCGTTGTAACGCGAGCGCTTCATGGTGCCATTGAGAAGGCAATTTCCCAAAGGGCCACGGTTTATCGCGACGCTTCGCCTAGAACGTACCGCCTCTCCCAGGTCGCCGACTATATTTGCGGAATCGAACTCACGCTCCTTAAGTTCCAGAATGGAACAGCGACCAAAACAGACACGGAGTTCTTTGGCTCGATCACCCCATTCAAAAAGAACTTCGTTAAGAAGCTAAAGAAAAAGAGTCTCGATTGAGTCAACCATTCGCGCTGGAGCCATGGTATAAATGGGTTGCGTTCCTTTATGGAAGGCAGTCAAGGGCCGGGGGATCCCCCCGGCATTTTTGTTTTTACGTCAACCGTAAGTCGCGTGAAACGCCTCAAGTAGACCCGACGTGTGGCTTCTGCTATAAAGATATTGGTACCCTCGAATAGAGGGACCTCCAAGAGCCGGGGGCTTCCCCGGCATTTTTTATGCGTGGAGGCGCCGCGACTCCTACTTAGCTTCCTTCGGGGCGTTTTCGATTGCGTCGGCAATCACCTCTATGCCTTCTCCCTGGCCCAGAATGAAGCACTTCCAGTCGATGTCTTGGGTATGCGCAAACTCATCAGCACGCGAAGCGCTAAAGAGCATCACGCGGCTCTTCTTCCACAGCAGAGCGGGGTGCAGCTTAAACTCGGTGCTCTCAATACAGACCATCGCGTCTTTGCGAGGCATCTCCAGCTTGCTGCTTTTGACCAGCTCTTTTAGCTTTTGAATATCGGCAATCTCCTGACCAACGGAACAGCTGTTGAGCAGGTCTTTCCATACGCGAAAGTACGGCTTTCCCTCATAGGAGGCCCCTTCGGCAACGACAGATGTCGACAGGCCGGTGGGCCGCTTGGCCACCGCATGCCTAACCTTGGGCGTCGCCCTGGCAGAATCCTCCGCCGGTTTCTCGTCGATGCCAAGAACCTGGGCAACGTAGTCGTCGTTACCCAAGAAGTACTCCTCCACCACGTCCCATCGCTCGGAGTCGCTCATCGTGGAGCGGAAGAAGCCCTTAATGACCTTGGACGAATACTCATGACGGTCGTTAAGCTCGCGCAGCACGCCATTGGAATACTTGCTGTCCGAGGCGAGCGCCTTGACCTTCGAAGCATCGTTAAGACGGATGAAAATCTCCGGATTGTCGCCGCCCTTTACCGTATACGTGGCAAGCTTAAGAATCTCCAAGATCTCGGCCAGCGCGTAGCGAGCATCAAGAGCCTTGTTATCCAGATATCGCCTGCAATGCTTGCTTCCAGCGGGCGGCTGCAGCCTTCCCAGCGTCTGAGCTAAATTGCTCATGGACGTCTGAAGCTCGCGCCCAATAACGCCATAGCGAACATCCTGCACGCGGCTATAGGTGTTCTTCGAAGACCTATTGAATCGCTTGATGCACTTAAAGGAACGGTCGGATCCAAAATGCGCGCTACCATCGACCGGGCGGACAAACGCATTCAGCAACGCAGACGGCTTCTTAACCTCCAAGGACGTTCCCTCAAGCTGGCGGCCCAGCTCTTTCGTAAACTCCTTCTCCGAAAAATCGCCCTCGCGCGCCAAGGCCATAAACGTCTTGTGCAGCGCCTCGGCAAATACAGACAGCGTCGACGTGGCCTTATCAAAGGGCATGGAGTAATTGATGTCGAGCGCAAGACGGTTCGAGAGCGCAGGCTCCCCCGTCGGCGAACAAATCTCGCCCTTAATCAGGCGGCGTTTAAAATCGGCAAAGGTCAGATCGCTAAACTCATTGGCCCACATGTCGCCAACATTAAGCTCATAGATGGCACCCATGTCCGAAATCTTGACGGCATGCTGCCCCGCGCGATTCTCGTAGCGTGTATGGGCCTCGCTGATTTTTCGCAGGTACTTGCCGTAGGACGTGGTAAAGCTGCGCTCGGCCGCCTGCTCAATGCAAACAAATTGCTTGGTGTACGACACCTTGGGACGCACGACAATAACCGGGAAGTTGAACTTATCCTCAAGGTCGCGCGATATCATCATAAGGGCCGACTTAACGCGGTTGGTCTTGCGGTCCTCGTCCTTCTCGTTCGTAAACAGGTACGAGAACGTATTGGGCGACACCAAGAAGTTTTGGCTGCGGTCCTTTTGCGGCGCAGAGGCATAAACCTCGTACAGCTTGGCCATGATCTCCTTAAGCTGCCACTGGCTAAACTTAGACAGCGCATACAGCGTCTCGGAATAGCGAACGTCCTGCATAAAGAAGTCGATGCAGGCCTTGGCCCCCAAGCCACGCTTACGGCCGCCACGTCCAATTTCCTGAATATAGTCGGACAGATTGCCCGTCGGCGCATAGTGGTACACGGCATCGATATCGTCGATGTCGATGCCCATGCCAAACGCCTTGGTGCTCACGAGCACCCTGCAGCTACCCGACGCAAACGCATCTTGAACGATCTTCTTGTACGCAGCGTCCTTTCCGCCGTGATATCCCAAGACTTTGGAATTAGAGACGTTGCGCGAATCAATAATCGCATTAACGTGGCTCTGATACGGGCAGTAAACGATGGCATGCCGGTTGTCGCGCACCGCCTTGTCAATCCACTGCTCGGCAAGGTCGGTTTTAACCTCCTCAATAGGCCCGGGCAGCTCGCTCTTGCTTCTCCAGACAATATCGAAGGAAATATCGTTGCGACGGGGATTGCCCAGGAACGTCTTGCAGTTGCCAAGCTCCAGGTCGGCAACCGTATGCGAGACCACGTCATCGCATCCACCGTAAACGGCAGTAGCGGTGAGGCAGAAGATGGGGAAGCTCATGCCGTTTTTACGGAGCTTGGACAGGTAAGGGCCCAGATACCAGTAGTCCGGGCGGAAATCTTTACCCCAAGAGGTTACGGTATGGACCTCGTCAATAACGACAAGGCCAAGCTCGCGACCGTTAAGAATTGCCTGAATCGAAGACTCCAACAAGAGCTCCGGCGACAGGTAGATGATAGAGGCCTCGCCGCTCTTAACGCGGTCAAGCGACTCGAGCCGCTCGCCATAGGGAATGTCCGAGTTAATGGCAACGACATTCTTAACGCCGCGCTTTCGCAAATTGGCAACCTGGTCGATCATCAGGGCCTTAAGCGGCTCGATGACCAACGTAACGAGCTGGTATTTCCGAGCAAGATACAGCGCCGGAATCTGGAACAGAATGGACTTGCCCGCACCCGTGGGCGCCGTTACAAACACATTCCTGTAATCGACGGAGCCCGCATGGGCAGCCTCGGCCTGCTTTACGACAAACTCGGAGATAGCACCCTGAGACACCGTTTCCATCTCGTTGTCAAAGTCGGGGTTCTTGTAAAAACGAAGCTTCCTAAACGAGGCGTCCTTGCCCCAGTAATGCTGAAGCACCGAAAGCAGACGGCCCGACTCCTCGACCTTCTCCTCCTGCTCTTGCTGCGCTACAAAGGAAACGGACAGGCCAAGAGCGCGAGAAACGGATGCAACCGTCTCCAGAACAGCTCGATAGCTTTCTCGCTCGCGAGCGTTTACTAAAACAGAAACGGGGCCAACCGCACCATCCAGCAAGCTCAAGCGATATTCCAAAAACGCCGTCGACGAAACAGGGACAACGCCCTCAGAAGCCGTCGAAGCATCGCCAAACGTTAAAGAAGCGCGGTCAAACAGATCGATAACTTCCCACTCAGAGAACTCGTCCGGAATGATCGGCGTAACGAGGTGCGCGGCTCCAACCTTTACCGACTTGGCATAGTACTTAGACAGCCCCGTCGCATCGGGCGCCATATCGTCAAACGACGTCTCAAAGCTATCGAGCAACTCGGGATCGACGAGAGAAGGAACGCCCTCGCCATCTAGGAACAGGTTATTCCGCACCACGACAATCTTGCCGTCAAATAACTCGCCGATGGTACCACGCAGATCAAGAAGCTGCTCAAACAGCATCAAGACCGGGCCATCTGCCGATAGTATCTGAGCCACGGCCAGCTTCTTTTGGCGAACGAAGCCAGTCGGAGAAAAGAACGGAGCAGCATCGCTCGCAACAACGCCGGGAATCGAGCACTCATTACGTGCAAGAGGTTCGGCAAGACGAGACGGCAACCCGCAGAAAGCAAAAATCGTCGGCTGAGAACAATCCCTTAGGAGCTCATCGATTTTATGGTTAAGCGTCAATCCGCTGCCATCGCAATACTCGGCCATTTGCCCTCCTCCAGCTAAACACTGGCTCTAACTTAGCCCACCAACCTCGCCATTTGTTGAGCAACAAGTGCGAGCGGTAGGTATTGAGCTACGACCGTTGGAGATTGAATAAATGCAGTAGCAACAAGAAAACGTTTGCTCAAGCCGAACCGGTCTCCACGTCTATCAAGGAGCACGAAAACGCCATTCTCAAAACCTGCAGGAGATGACATGCAAGCCGAACAGTTCAAATGGACATCATAGTTGCAGTGCTATGTCATTAGCACTGCAACCAGTGCAATCGGACTATTGAACAAAGACCAATCCGAGCATCCCTCACCTCTCGCCGTCAGTGAGAGAGCGGGTCGTAACGGACTCAAACTCGATACCACAGCGCTCAGCCATGTAATCAAAATGAGCAGCTTGGTTATTTGCTTCAAAAATGCACCGCATAACATTTAGATAGTGAAGTAAATAGTCACCTGAATCGGTGCATTCGGCATCATCGGTCAAAAGATGAGAACCAGAGTGCGTCCACAAAAGCAATGATCTCCCCAAAGGACGATCGGATGGAGACAGTTTGGCGATTGTTTCCTCAAGATTCAATCCGTTGACAAAATTGAAATATGTTTCAAGGATTCGACGAATGCTATTGCGAACGGACGTTGACCGATTTCCCGCACGAAGCTCTTGCCATAGAGCCTCGTAACCCGTACTTACCGGGTTATCCGAACCAAAAGCCTCGACAATGGAGCTACTAGCCGTTTTTCTAATTACGAAATACGCGCTGTTCGATAGGGAGTAACCCGCCGAAGGGTATGTAATTTCGTGATGGAAACTGGCATTGTGCGTTAATACAAACAGCTGGCTGACATCGGAATTGTCCTTCCGCCGCGCTTTGGAAGCCAAGTCTCGCACTAAAGAACTAACAAAGTAGAGAACGTTCGCATCCAGGCTGGAAATAGGGTCATCAATAAATACAACTGGATGATCGGACGACTTGCTCTCGACGTAACTTAGAAAATACAAGAAGGTAACGATGGTTTTTTCGCCTTCGCTAAGGGTTTCATTCGCACGTTCGCCACTTCGACGAATAAATGCATAGTCTTTTCCATCGTTAGCTTCATCGAGAGAAAAATTATCAAAGCACAAGTCCCTAAGAATTCGATTGATACGCTCAATAGTAGGCTTAGAACTGGTGAGCCGAGACATCAACTCCTCCCGCTCGGCATTCTTTTTTTCAATCGCATTAGAGCAGCTGAGAAGCTTAGATTCGAGCCCCTTTTTGGCGCCGTTGTAAGCGCGCTCAGCTTTTAAAAATTGCTTCTTTTCTGCATCCAACTTAGTTACGCATTGCCAGCGAATGCGGGAATTAGTCTCTTCTTTAAACTCATTAAAATGAAGAGCGCGTTCGTTGTGTACGGCAATTTGTTCATTTAGCCTTTCAAGCGAAATGGCCAAGTTCTCACGAGCATCAATCGTATCTTCAATAATTACTGAGCTGCCCAAATCATTTTGCTTGGCTTTCATACGTTCAAGATTCGTCGAAGCCAAGGCATCAAAGTCAATCAAATCATTGCTCACTTGAATAATGTCGAATCCCTGATTTCGATAAATGGATAGACCTTCCCTCAGCTGACGTATTTCACTGAGAAAAGTTTCATAAGTAGAGACAGCATCAGTCAATAGTCTCTGAGCGTCTCGGTAATCATCATCAAAGAAGTTTTCGATACTCTTAGCAAGGGCTTCACTCGTTTGTTGCTGGCAAAAAGGACACGTTGCCCGATTTTTTAGCCGAAAGTACTGCAAGCCCCTTTCAACCCAGCCAGCATTATTAAGCTCATGGATTAGTTTTGCCGTATTGACATCGCCGCTCCCTACAACAGGACGTGAAAAAGCCTCATAAGATTCAGCTTGTTCAAACAATTCAAAATCTGGAATAGCAATCGGTGGAAGCTGCTGTAAGGGTGCTCCCGACGCTTGTTGGGCAAGAGCTTCCAAATCATCATTACCAATTAGCTTAAAGTCGCTTGGCGCGTCTAACGTCAAAACTCGCTGAAAAAATGATTCTTTTTTAGAAAGGCATCCACGAAAAGCAGCCTTCTGAGCCTCGGAAAGGGAATTGCGCACGCCCCAACACTTCTGCTTGAACAACTCCTCGGCATCGCTATATTTAGACTCCTCCCCCTTTAAGACCTCCCCATAACCTTCTAACTGTTTTTCAAGATTAGTGATTTCTTCCCCCAAAGCACTAACGCTCTGTTTAATTTCAATATTGTCCTCGCCCAAAGTAAAAACGCCCGGGACGCTACTGTTTTGAAATATGCCGTTAATGTAATGCTGGTTGTACACCAGAACCGGACGTGATGAGCCCGACCACTCTACGCGAGCCTCGTCGTCCACCACTCTAGTTCGCAAATATTCGCTAATAGTAGTTTTTCCGCTGCCATTGGAACCGAAAATATAATTAACCGATTTCAGGCTATCCAACGACGCGTTATCAATGCCATATGGACCCAAACCGGAAACGGTAATGCGAGATATCATTCCAACCACCTACAACAAAGGATGACGACCGAAGCTGTGCGAAATTTCAGAAGAGTTGTAGTCATCCAAAGATTCAGAAATGCAATCCGACGCGAGACGATCGACCTCATCACGAACGTCATCCAGGTCCACGAGAGGCATGGAGCAAACACCGCCGACTTCGAAGTTTAACGTAGGGCATAAGAAGGAAAGAAAGCTCTGGGCGACACTAGAATTGCAGAATGCGAGCAGGGGGAGGCCGGTGTTTTCCTCGTTAGGAAATAGGCACAATCCAGCAACGTCGAACAAGTGACCTTCGTCTTTATGCCTGAAAGCTGCGTGGCCGGAAGAGATTTTAGACCAGGTGATTTCAGGCAAAAACATATACTTTTGACTTCGCGGAACAAGATGCCCGTAATCTCTAGCACGTTTTCCGTCATCTTTCCAGTCAATTACCCATTCTTCGTTTCCATACCATTTTCTAAAGTCACCTCCCTTGTTATAGGGAAACCAAGTCGCTCCCGACCGCTTGGCGTCTGAAGCCGACGAAGAGCAATAATCGGTTGAGCTATTTCCGACCTCAAACCAAAGCCTTAAAAATCTATCGTTTTCACCCGTCGTCATGCCGTTGCAGCCCCAGGCATGCTCTCTGATCTTCTCGTTCGACGAAAAAGCCTTATAGGTCATCTCGCTAGCCCAGTAGGCGATGGGGGTGCCGGGGATCTGCTTGAAGGTCTCGGCGTCGCGGCGGTAGAACCAGCCGCAGTCGGGGTTGCCGATCGCCTCGAGAGCCTTCGGCGCCTGGACGGCAGCGCCAACAAAGTCCGAAAGACGAACGTAGCCGCCCTTGTAGCCCTTGATGAATGAGTTGTGGAACGTGTAGGTGCAGATAGGCACAGTCGCCCCAGCAAAGCCCGAATACTCGAGCTGAATGAGGGAGGTCAACGTTCTGTTGTCGATGATCTCGTTGCGAAGCTTCTCGTAGCTTCCGATAAACATCCAGACGAAGGGTGACATGACACCGCACTC
>CAKTUC010000004.1 GCA_934617135.1 uncultured Collinsella sp.
CGATAGTCACGGCTGGTGACGATGCCCAGGAGCTTACCCTTGGGAGTGCCGTCGTCGGTGACCGGCATGGTGGAATGACCGGTCTTCTCCTTGAGCTCGATGACCTGCTCCATGGTCATGTCGGGGGTCAGCGTGGAATCAGACTGAACGAAGCCGGCCTTGTGGTCCTTGACGGCCTTGACCATAGCGGCCTCGGACTCGGGGGTCTGGGAACCGTAAATGAAGGACAGGCCACCCTCGGTAGCGAGCGCGACACCCATGTCGACGCCCGAGACGGACTGCATGATGGCGGAAACCATGGGGATGTTCAGGGTGATTGCCGGCTTCTCACCGCGCTTAAAGCGGGTTAGCGGCGTCTTAAGAGAGACGTTGTTGGGGATGCACTGCGAGGACGAATAGCCAGGGACCAGCAGATACTCCGAAAACGTGTGGGACTCACCGGGAAAGAACGTAGCCATGTTTCTCCTTTTTCCATGCGACCGGTCGGCTGCAGGCCTCGTAGGACCCAGCCCAACCTTGGGCGCCCAATACTGGGGAAGTATCTTAACGCACTTTGACTGCTACAATGCATGATTTAAGAAGAGCACACGAGGGTTTGACGCAGGCTTTGCGTTTGCCCAGCAAACACTTTAGCGGGGAGACGTGGAGCACATGAAGTACAAGACAACGGCAAAGTTGGTCATTCAAGCATGCGACAAGGATCTGCCGGGCGTGTTCGGCCACGGCTGCGTCTTGCTGCTGCAGGGTATTGCCCGCGAGCACTCGCTCAACCGCGCCGCCAAGAGCATGGGCATGGCGTATTCCAAGGCCTGGCGCATCGTGAACGAGGCCGAAGGCCAGCTGGGCTGCAAGCTCATCGAGCGCGACGGCGCCCGCGGATCCACGCTCACCCCCGCCGGCGAGCGAGCCATAGCGGTCTACGAGGAGCTGCAGGCCGACATCAACAACGTCATCGCCGCCAAAGCCGACGCCCTCATCGCCAGCATCAACGCGGAGTAGTCCTTTTAGGCGGTTTTTAGCCCACAGCGCCCTCGGGTTGAGGCTCGCGCCACAAAACGGGCCCATCTACTACGTTTAGTTGAATACCCACGACCATACCGGACATTATTAAATTAAAACCGCTGGTAAACAGCTTGGTAATTTTCAAAATAGGCGGGTGTGGTCGACCCCTATTGCTTAAACGTAGTAAATAGGCCGTTTTCGTGACACAGACCCCGATTAGCTACTTGCGAAGGGCGTTATCGAGAGTGGCAGCCACCTGCAGGGGGTCGTCGGTGCCAGCGAAGAGGCGGATGGTGCTCCCCTGCTTGCCGCGTTGGGCCGAAAGGCGTGTCGTTGCGCCGCCGGCGGGCGACGTGCGGAGCTCCCCCGGCAATGTGTCGAACAGCTCACCCGCACTTCGCTCGATAAGGTCAAACTCAACTGCCGGGCCAAAGCCGTGCTCGAGGATTCCCGTTGCAACCGCATGATCGGGATGCGAGCCCAGCCCGGGATAGCGAACGTTACGCACCATCTCGTTAGCAGCCAGATACTCAGCCAGCGCACGGGCGCGATCGAAGTGAGCCTGCATGCGAGCATCGAGCGAGGGCAACCCGCGCTCCAGCACATCGGTCTCCTCAGCAGACAGGTCAAAAGCAGGAGCACCGCAGTCCGCAAGCAACGCGTGTGCGCACTCTGCGGCGGCATCCACGCGATGGCGCTTGAGCTGCGATCGTGCGACCGACACCGCCACGAGCTTGCGCGGCGCCTCACCAGCGCACACACGGTCGAGCGCCTCGAGCGACAGCACCGCGCCCAACCGCAGCGGATCGCACCCAAAGACCGACGCCACGGTATTATCGACAACCAGCAGCGCACCACAGGCACGCGCCGCCTGCCCCAACGCGCGCAGATCGGGCACGCGTAGGCCAAAGCCACCAAGGGAGTTCACGAACCACCAAAGATGCGGCCCTTCAACCTCAAACGATGCGACAACACCCTCGGACGCGGCCTCAAACGCCGCGACGCTCGGCTCCCCCACCAACGTCACATCGCAGCCCTCAAAGCCGCACGAAAATGCATCGGCAAAGTCATCCGCAAAGGCCACTAGGCGGTCACCGGGACGTACGATACCCAGCAGCGACAACGCCGCCGGAACATGCGGCGCCGCAAGCAACCGAGCCTCGCGCGCACGGGCGCGCTCACCCCAAGCTTCTTCAAATTCCCGCACGTCCATACGGCACCATCCCTTCAAAAGCAAAAACCCATGGCACGGGTGTTCCCCGCATCATGGGTAACGGCTGCAGTATAGCGCCAGAGCGCAGCCAAACGTCGCGGCGTCAATGTACCTCGGCGCCGGTGCGCCCTAACGCCTAGATGCTGAGCGTGTGATAGTTCACGTCCGCGCCCGGTGCATCCACCGACACACCGTAGCTCTCCGGGTACATGCGCGTGGAGAACACGAGCGCGCCGTCGTTCACGAACACCTCGACCGACGAAACATCGCCCACGATACGCACGTTGCGAACCTCGTCGACCGGCTCCCAGCGCACGGTACGGCCGCAACCGGCCGACGCGCGATCCTCGTTCGCAAAGCGCATCTCAAAGCGCGCGGGCAGCTCGCCCTCCGCGGGCTTAAACGAAAGCAGAAGCTCGTCGTTCACCGTGGCGGCAAACGCGCCATTCACGCCCCCAACAGCAATATCAAAGCAGGTATCGCCGGCAACCTCAAACGAGCCCTCCCCCACAGCCACCGAGCTATAGTGACGAGTGATCTCGCGAACCGGCTGCTGCAGGATCATGCCATCGGCACCAACCGTCAGCTCACGCGGCACCGTCATGCAATGCTGCCAGCCCTCAGCAACCGTCGGGTCATTGCCGTAAGAATCATCCCCCGGCAATCCCATCCAGCCAATCAGAATGCGACGGCCGTCTTCTGCCTCAAACGTCTGGGGGGCATAGAAGTCAAAACCGGTATCCCATAGACGGAATGCATTCAATGAATACTCCGAGCAGATATCGCCCTCCATCGTAAAATAGCCCGACTGGTACAGGTTTCGACGATTCCAGTCTTCACCCGTCAAACCCTGCGGGCAAATGGACAGCAGCTTTTGCCCCATCAATTCAAAATAATCGGGACACTCCCACATAAAGCCAAAGCGCTCGTCAGAACTAACGCGGTTTTGCAGCTTCCAATTCACCAGGTCATCAGAGGCAAAAACGAGTACCTCGCCCTGATCAAAACAGCTGCCATCGCCATGAACGCGCCTAAACAGCTGCTCGCGAGCAGAATCATCGACATCGGAATAATCCGCCGATACGTCAACGCGCCGACGTGCGCCCTGGACCATCAAATAGCGACCGCAGGCCATGCCGGCATCCCACACTTTGGGATCACGCACATGGCACGTCAGGTCACTTGGGTAGTCGACATTTGTCATAAGCAAGCGCTTGGGCCCAAACGATAAATTGTCGAGCGCGTCAACCATAACGGTATTGGCCTCGCGACCCTTGTTGGTGTAATCAAGACTACCATCGACATTTGGGCGCTTAACGTTGCCAGTGTAGAACATGGAGACACGACCGTCGTGTACAAGGGCAGAACCCGAATACACCCCATGGCAGTCAAACGATTCGTCCGGAACAAGAGCGACACCACGGTCTTCCCAGGCAATTAGGTCGCTACTGACCGCATGCCCCCACATCTTGGATCCGTCGCCATTAGCATCAGTTGGACCGTACTGATAGTAAGCATGAAACACCCCATCAAACTGATGGAGACCATTGGGGTCATTCATCCAACCGCAAGGCGGCATCAAGTGATACTTTTGAGCCCAGTGCTTCGGAGTCTCTCCAGCACTGGTCTCGCATGCCTCCACAATTCGAATTAAATCATTTCGGAGCGGATTGCTCATAACGTTATCCTGTTCTATTTGCCATAGGGGCATTGCGCGCCATAGCCATATTGACTATGGCGCGCAAACAAAAACGTGCCTCAAGGTTTTGCAGCTACTTAATGGAAATCAGGTCGATACTGTGTTCTACCAACCATACGTTGAACCGCAACGACGAAAGAGCGGCCTGGTCCTTAATTCGACCCTCACGCAACGAAGAGATCTCCATAAGCTCTTGGTCCAAAAATGCCGGATGGAAAACAACAAATGTGCTCTCATGGGTCAAAATGCCGGCATCATCACTCATCAAAAACTGGAGCGGGTTGTACGAGTCGTAATCCATGTTGTTTGGCAGCTTGGGCACATAGACATTCCATTTATCTTTGAGATAAGTAAAATCTATGTCGACATACGGAACACCGTATTTACCGGCCACCTTGGCAAGTGCCTCATCCACATGAGAAGTCGCAACCGAATGACAGTCGATATAAGCCGGTAGCTTACCAAACAACCCTTTAAACCGTTCGACCTGAGCGGTCGCCTCGCACTCAAGCTCAATAGGGTCTATCAGATCGATATCGGAGCATCGATACCTGCGCGACGCATAAAAGCGGCTATCGCAATCAACGAGACCGCGGACAAGACGAGGGTCCGAAAGCGGCTTTCCCGCAACGACGTTCACATGAAGGCCTACAGAAACACCGGAGTATCCCGCAAGAGCGCGAGCATCATCCTCACGGAGCCCCGTGTTCACGATAGCCCCCACAGAAGAAATGCAGCCGTTCTCCAGGGCACGCAATATACCGAGCGAGCAACCTTGCGTCAAGCCAAAATCATCGCAACGAACAATTAGCTTTTTCATATGAGACCCTCGACATCCAACGCGTAACCGGTCCTACACCATTTGCCCTATTTGGCAGAATCCTCGCCAAAGCCAAACACAATGTGAAGAGCAGCGGTACCAAAGAAGGCAATTGCCATTCCGACGCAGAACATGGGAATATTGGTTGCCGTAACGATAGCGGGGAAACCGCCCGCTGTGGACATCTGCTCGCAACCGGTGGCGGCAATGAAAGCGCCAGCGACGCCGGTCATGAGACACATCTCGACCAAAGATTTACGATAACGCAGGGAAATGCCATAGATAACGGGCTCGGTGATACCGCCAAGAAGCGCAGGCACGAGCGTCGAAAGGGCAACAGACTTAAGCTCGGGATCCTTGGCCTTAACAAAGACGCCAGCGGCGGCACCTGCGGCAGCAAAGATTGTGGAGCCAAGAACAGCCATTACGGGGTCGGAGCCCAAGCTGGAAATGTTAGCAATAAGAACGGGAATGACAGCCCAGTGGAGACCAAAGAGGACGACGAACATCCAGAAGGCGCCCAGGATAAAGCCAGCCGGAATCGGCATCGTACCCATCAGCCACATCACAAAAGTAGACAGGCCCTCACCGACGTAATAACCAAAGGGACCAACCAGCAACATCGTAGCGGGCACAACGACAAGCAGGCAAATCGTAGGCACGATTACAACCTGCAGGTCCTTGTAAACGACGCGCTTAAGGAAGCGTTCGACCACAAACAGCAGCGTCGTGCTGAGCATGGCAGGAAACACCGTCGAGGCATAGCCCATGATAACCATCGGAAGACCCAGGAAGCTGCTCATATCGCCGTTGCTACCGAGTGCGGTAAAGTTGGGCTCCAAAAGCGAAGCGCCCACAGCGGCGGCAAGATATGGATTCGCACCGAGCTTGCGAGCCATGGAAACCGAGAGGACGATCGGCAGGAAATAGAAAATGGAGTTGGAGGCAGCCGCCAGAACCGCATACGTGCTGGAATCGGCCGCAAGCCAACCGGCCATGGTGCAGATGGAAAGAATTGCCTTAATAATGGCCGCACCGCAAAATGCCGGAATGATGGGCGTGAAGCTACCGGAGATTACATCGAACGCCTTATTGCCGTAGAACTTGATGGCGTTAAGGAAACCGGGCTCACGCACAGGCGCGCCCTCGTCCGCATCCTCGACGGCACCCTTGCCGTAACCAGAACCCAAAGAGGCGATGACGTCGCCATAAACGCTATCTACGCTGGGACCAACGATAACCTGATACTGAGTGCCCATATCCGCAACACCCAAAATGCCGGTCTTTTCGAGCGACTCCTTGTCGACCTTGCCGTTGTCGACAAGGTTAAACCTCAAGCGCGTTGCGCAATGAGTCACATGTTTTATGTTGGATTTACCACCCACAAACTCGATAATCTTGTCGGCGTCAATTGAAGCTGCCATAAGCGCGTACCTTTCACTATGCTGCGGCTTACAAACACAATGTCGAGTGGGATCCAATTCATGTACATCATTGGACTCTCAGCGACTTGACTTAACTGTAATCGTTTTCAGTCTTTGTGTAATCGTTTGCAGTTTTGATTCAGGATGAACGGTATGTATTTGCCGGTAAACGGTATTTATATTAATTATTCAACAATTGTGTGTCCCACCTGCACCTGACGAGGCGCTCCGTACTCGCTCGGATTCTGCTGAATCAGATCCAACGCCATGCGCGCAGTAGTGACTCCTAGAGTCATATAGCCAAAATGCACTGTAATGATTCCACCACTTACAGCACGCAACAATTGGTTATCGCCAAACCCCGAGACACGCCGCGCGGGTTTGGAAACCCCCGCTTCCGTAAGCGCTCGAATTGCACCCGCCGCCATCATGTCGGTAGCACAGGCAATAAAAGCAGGAGACGGAT
The DNA here is from genome assembly GCA_934617135.1 of uncultured Collinsella sp. GTDB lineage: Bacteria > Actinomycetota > Coriobacteriia > Coriobacteriales > Coriobacteriaceae > Collinsella. Next base: position 6,625 of record CAKTUC010000004.1, read on the forward strand.
TTTCCCCAAGAAGCTCTTTGGTGCGCGTATAGCCGCCCTCGACCGTAAAGGGGCTTTCGCGATACAGGTTTGAATCTAGAACGCGCCCGGCCGCTTCAAGGCCAGATCGAAAACCATCTTCGCGCAAAGCGCCCACCGAAACGTCTATTCGCGTAGCGCCGATATAGGCAATGGGCCCTTCAGCAATATCGGCAACATATGTAGCAAGATCTCGAGCCGCTTCAAAATCGTCATAATATGCGCAATTGCAGCCCTCGACATGCTGACCGGTAATCACGACGGGAACGCTGGCCGAATCAAAAAAAGCAACATGTTTGGGAGTAACTACTGTACCAGCAAGGATAATCGCGTCGACGGGATATCGCTGAAACAGCTCGAGAAATTCAACTTCGCGCGCAGGGTCGCTACCAGCGTCAGCAAGCAGCATTTGATATCCCTCGCTCTGAAGGGTGTCTCCAATTCCAGCCGTCAGACGACTGATAGACTCCGAGTTAATCTTAGGCACGATGACGCCGATGAGCTTGGTGGAGCCGGTACGCAGCGCGCGAGCCTGGTTGGACCGCACGTAACCGGTCTCTTGAATCGCCTGCTTAATGCGCTCGGACTTATCGGCCGAAATATATCCACCGTTGAGATAGCGCGAGACCGCGGCGCTCGAAACGCCCGCCAGCTCGGCGACATCCTTCATCTTTACCACGAGTACCCCCGACAACGAATTCACAAGCACCATGATACCCAACACCCGGCTGCAATAATGTAAGACCAGTCAGGTCGTTCAAACATCAGCGGGCGGGCAGCTGCCGTGGCGAGGTGCCGCGAAAGAGGAGCGACGCGTACTTCATGTACGCGAGCGACGGTTTGAGCGGCAGATCGCCCGGCAGATGTCCGCGCAGCGTCGAGCGGTCCGGCGTTTGTTAAAACGCCGGACCCAAATTAGCCGTGATATTCACCGTTGTATTGGATCAACGTTAGGTCTTCCACGCCGTCGAGCGCACGGATGGCGTCGGCGTAGGGCATGTCAACGCCGTCCGAGAAGACCTCCACGGCCATCTCCACCTTGTCGCCGCGCATGGTCTTGGACTTCACCGTAAACTTGGTGCGGCCAAAGGCGCGCACGATATCGTCACCCGTGGTCTGGCCCGTGTAGTGGATAACCATCATGTACACGCGCGCCTTGTCCTGGTGGCTCGCGAAGCCGGCGATCATCACCACGATGACCACCGCCGTCAGCCCCACGAGCGCGTACATGCCGGCACCTGCCGTAATGCCCGTGGTAATGGCCCAGAACAGATACAGCAGGTCGAGCGGGTCCTTCACCGCCGTACGGTAACGAACGATAGACAGGGCACCGACCATACCGAGCGAGATGACCACGTTGGTCGAGATCGCGAGCGTCACCATGCAGGTGAGCACGCACATGCCCACAAGCGTCACGGCAAAGCTGCGCGAGTACACCACGCCGGTAAAAAAGCGCTTGTACACGCAATAGATCAGTACGCCCATGGCGAGCGCCACGAGCAGCGACAGACCGATCTTGGCAGGATCGACCTGGCCAAACGCCTCCAAAACGGAGTTCTTAAAAAAGTCTCTGGTGCTCATGGTCTAGATATCCCCTCGGTTCTCAAAATCCGATTCCCAGTAATTAAAGCCGCGCAGATAGGCGGTCTTTTCGTAGCACAGGCAGTACTTGGAGACCGCCGTGAGCTCCGCCGCCCCCGGTGGCACCATATCGCGCACGAGCTGCGGGCAAAACTCGGTAAACTTGACCTCCATCACGAGCTTGCCGGGCTCCAGCACGGGCAGCGCGGGCAGAGTCGCGTCAAAGATATCGAAACCTCCCACCGCGGCGCGCACATTCATGTCAAACGTGATGCGAACCGTGCCCTCGTCCATCACCCATGGCTCGCGCTCATAGTCAACGATGGTGCGCGGGCGCATCATATTGCAGACGCACTCGATGTAGAACTCGCGGCAGAGCTGGTGCGGGCTATGCAGCAAAAAGTCATAATCGCCAGCCAGGATCTGCTCAAACTCGCCACGCGTGAGCGGCGCGTCCTCCTTGTAGATCCAGCTGCCGTACTTCTTTTTGCGCTCGAGCTTAATCACTTTGTCGCTACCGTTGTAGATGCGCACGCGATACTTCTTGCGCATCAGAATGCCGGCGTCTTTTTCCTCGTAGGCCGAGTTGCAGTAGTCGTCAAAGTACAGGCTGCGAATGGTGTAGCCGCCCGCCTGCGCATGCTTGTCCAGCTTAAACACCGGGGCCATGCGACAGGCAAGCGCGGCATGCTCGCCCTCGTTGATAAGGTATTTGAGCTCGTGGCGGTAGCGCTCCTGCGTGGTGCGCACGGGCGGAGCGGCCAGACGCTCAAGCAGCGCGCTAGCCCTCCTCATACGTATCCCCCACGACCTTGCCGCCATCCTGCACATAAAAGCACAGCATGCCGTACTGCTTGCCATCGTCAGTCACGTAGTAGTCAAACGCGTCCTGCGTATAACCATCGGAGTTGGTAGCACGCACGCGTACAAAGTACTGGCCCGCATCGGGCGCATCGCAGGTGACCTCGGGCAGCAGCACGTCCTCGGCCTTAAAGATCACGTCGGTGATGGCGTAGTCGCGCGCCAGCTCCACGGCATAGCGAATATCGCGTGCCTGGAAGTCATACGAGGCGTCCCAGTTTATACGCAACTTGTCGTTATTGATCTGCGGAACGCCAATAAAAAACGGCATGGGCTTCTTGTAGCTCTCACGGTAACTCTTATAGTTCTCCTCGATCTCAGCCGGAATCGCCGCGGCGATCTGCTCGTATTGGTCCTTGGTAACGGGCAGGTTATCGATATCGGGCGCGGCAAAAACGAGCGGCTCGGTAACCTCGCGATAATGCTTGATCATCTTGGCCAAACGCTCCTCGGTCATATACGAGCGCAGATCCTTGACGGCATCGTCGAGCTCGTTGCGGAACGACTTGCTGCGCAGCGCACGATTGAACAGCACGTTGCCCCAGTAGTTGCTTACGCCACGTTCCCAGCTTGCATAGTCTGAGAACCCCTTCAGGCTCAGCTCAAGCTTGCGCAGCATGCCGTCGTTATCCCAATCCAAGATGTACCAAACCTTGGAGTTGAGAGGACTGTACAGATAGCAGTTGCGGTTCTGCGTATCGCAGTTGCCCGTCAAGATCTGAAACGCCATCCAATAGACCAGATTTTCGGTATCAAAGTAGGTCGCGAGCACGTCGTCGATCTTTTGAGAATCGTCGTTGAGCGCGTCGAGCATCTCAATGAGCTTGGTATGGTCAGAGTCGCCCTTAATCTCGAGCATGCCCTCAAACGCCGTCTGGTTATAGTCGGGGTCGTCGGTGAGCTTAATGGTGTCCTCAAAGCGATGGAAATCGAAGCTGTTCACCTTGTATAGATGCCCGCTCTTATCGAGCCCGTGCGCCTTAAGCGCCGTCTTGTTGAGCTGCTCGACCTGCGTAAACAGACCGTAATCCTCAAAGGTGTCGTTAGATTTTTCAGTCTGGTCGCACACCCACAGATGCACAAACTGCGTGCGCAAGCCCATCATCTGGGGAATGCCGCGAATGAGGTCGTAGGCCATCTTGTTGCGGAAGCGCATGCCCTCGCCCATGTGCTTGTTGAGCGCAATCGCGCGCTGCTGGCGCCACGTGCCCTTGCCCTTTTTGAGCTCCACCTTGTAGTTCTTTTGCGTGTAGGTGCTCGACGTCTGGCCGCGAACCTGCACCGTGGCATTGGGCGTCTCTTCGCCATAGCCCACCTCGCCAGGCACCGGGCCCTTATCATCTCCTGGCTGAAGCAGGCCCATAACCTGATAGCGCGTCACACCCATGTCGGCATAGTCATAGACCGAGTACGTGTTGATCTCGGCCCACGAATGGTCGGTGTTCTCCGAGCTGTTGCCACGCGAGACCGTAAGGTACATGCACACAATGCCCGAATCGTCATAGACCTCGTAGAGGTCATCCTTATCGCGCAGAAGCTTGGTCTCGCCAGACGCGTCGGCCTTTTTAATCTTGCCTTGCTTTTTGGTCTTTTTGGTCGAGGATTCGTCCTGCGAAGAGCAGCCCGAAAGCAGCAACGTGCCGGCAGCCGCCTCGATCAAGCGGCGGCGCGATATCATCCTATCGGTCATCAGGACCTCCCCAATGGTTGCGATACACGCGAACCACCGTGCGCTCAAACGCACCATGCGGCTCGCCCTCCTGGCGCAGCTCCTCGTAGCGTTGTTCGGCACGGTCGAGCAAGCGACCCAGCTCCGTAAAGCGACCCGTCTTGTCGGTCGCCACAATGGGCTGCTGGCTCAGGATACGATACGGTAAGTTGGCGGTATAGGTATCGAGCCGCATCAGCGCCACAACAAAAAACACCGCCGCACCGAGCAAAAAGCCAAAGCCATAAAACTGCTGCGGAAAGAACAGCGAGACGATGGTCGCCAGCCCCGCCACGCCCGCGAACAGGCCCGACGCCAGCACGGCGCCCTTGTAGTCGGTAAAGTACAACAAGATCAGCAGAATCGTGTTGCCCACGGCATACAGGCCATAGCCCACGCATAGCGTACGAAAATACCCGTGCATCAGGTTGTTAAAGCCCAGCGGAAGGGCCGAGAGCACCGTGGTCTCGAGCGAGATAACCGCCGCCGTCACAAACAGCTGCTTGAGTGCGCAAAACCGCAGCTCCCGATTGAGCGTGGCGAGCATTTCCTCCTCGGCCACCACGATGTCGCCAACCACGCCGCCGTCGTTAAACAAGCTGTAGTAATCGCGATAGCGCGGATAGAAGTTGACCTCGACCGACACCACAAAGTTGACGGTCGTGACCAGAATGGTCAAAAACGCAAGCAACGCCGGCACGTCGTGATAGGGCGCGCCGTAAAACAGACCTTTGACCTGCACGCCAATGGGGCCCGCCCAAATAATCACCAGATGCGCAAAGAGTCCCAAATTGGTAAACAGGCCCGTCAGCGCGAGCGGCATAAATTGGTCGAGCCAGCGCAAAAAGAGCCAGGGGCTGCGGTCGCTCTGCGGAAAATACCGGTACAGCAGCACCACGTCCCAGGCAAGCATCACGCCATAGCCCAAGGCAATGCTCGCCAACAGGCCCTCGACGGGCGGCAGACCCAGCGCCAGCGAGCACAAGGCGCACAGGCACGCCACGCCAATGGCGGCCGCAAAGCTGCACAGGATGCCGCGGTAATCCTTAATAGCGGTGAGATAGCTCATGCCGTTCCAGTTGACGATCATAATGTTGAACAGCCACAGGCACAGCAGCCCCTGCAGCAGCGTGGCGCCCGAGAACAGCAAAAAGACGCCGTAGAGCACCGTGCCCGCAACGAGCATGATGGCGTTGGAACCCCAAAACGAGGGCAGGACCTCTTCTTCGCGCTCGGCAAACAGCATGTCGGCCAAAAAGCGCGTAACCGGCATGGAGAAAAAGCTCGTGAGCGTAAGCGACGCCAGCAGCGTATACGTCACCATGCACACCAGCAGATCTTGGTTGGCACGCCCCACACCCCACAGACCGCACAGCACCAAGATACCCACCTGGAGCAGCACGCCCAGCAGCATGGGGCCCGTGCACACAATGCCGGCGTAGCCATAGGCGCGCATCGTGGCAAACAGACCCTTGCGCCTAAACAGGCGCTTGAGCTCAAAACCGATTCCGGCCATCGACTACACCTCCTTCTTGGGCAGGTTAAACGCGCGAGTCGTCTCGTCGTACAGCGCACGATAGTTGGCGAGCATCTGCTCGTGTAGGTAGTAGGTCGCCACGCGACGCTGGCCGCGCTCCCCCATCTCCAGACGGCGGGCACGGCTCGCGCACATGCGCTCCATGGCATCGGCCAGGCCCTTGCGATACATGGGCGGGCTCACAAAGCCGGCCACGCCAAAGTCGTCGCCGGGCGCGCCCTCCAGCAGCTCGCGGCAGCAGCCGACCTCGGTCGTCACGCAGGGTCGACGCGCGCCCAGCGATTCCAACACGCTCAGCGGCTGACCCTCCGAGATACTCGTCAAAATCGTAAAGTCGAGCTTTTCCATGTACTCAACCACGTTGACGCGGCCGGTAAAGATTAAGTCGCGCACGCCCAGCGTCTCGACCAGCGCATGGCACTCGGCACCGTATTCCTCATCATCCACGCCACCCATAATATGCAGACGCACCTTTGGCATGCGCTCATGCAGCTCAAAGAAGGCATAGATCATGGTCTTGACGTCCTTGATGGGTGCCAGGCGCACCACCGCGCCAATGTCTACCCAGCCGTCATCGGGCTTTAAGGGAATGCCCTTAAAGCGATCGAACTGGATGCCGTTGGGAATGACCAGGCATTTGTCCGCCTCGCAGCCCATGTCGATCTGTGTCTTACGGGCGTTATGGAACAGACTCGTCACGCGGAAGGCGCGGCGATAGATTTCCTCCGAAAGCAGGTAGAAAAAGCGGATCCAACGGTCCTTAAACGACGGCACCACCCAGTCGGCGCGAATGATCTCTTCCTCACGCTCGCGCGTGTAGATGCCATGCTCGGTCAGCAGTACCGGCGCGTTGTGAACGCTCGAGCCAAGACTCGCGAGCAATCCGCCGTAGCCGGTCGAAATGGCGTGATACACGTCGGCCACCGGCACCTCGCTGCCCAGCAGATAAAGCACGGGCAGCAGCATCGAGCGCATGGTGTGGAAGGCGTCGGCGAACGGCGTGTACGGATATTCGGCCAGGCACACGTCGCGGAAGATATCCATGAAGGTGCGGCTCTGCAAAAACGAGAGCGGGTGGACGCGGCGGCGCTGGAAGATATCGAACAGCACATCCCAGTCGGGGTTGGACAGCGACACAAGCCGGCGCAGCGCCTCGCGCTCGCGCTCGTCAAAGTCGACTTCCTCCTGCTCGCCCGAGAGTCGCAGGGCATCGTCCAGGAACACCTCGTGCACCTCGACAACGTTGTCGGGCAGCTCGTAGACAAACTTGCCGCGGTCCTCGGCATGCGCGCCAATCACCCACAGCACAAACTCATGCTCAGGCATGGCCGTGATGTAGCCGTGCATCCAGGTGGACACGCCGCCGTGCACGTAGGGGTAGCAGCCCTCGAGCACCAAGCAGATTCTCATCGGTCGCCGCCTTCCTTGCGCTCGATCGTCACGGTCTTGTCCGTCGCTTTGACCAGGTACAGGTCGCCCGTCAGATGCTTCAGCTCGCCACCGGACACCGCACCCGGCTCACCTTCGTTGGCGCGAAACATTAACCATGCCTCGTCGTGGAAGTTGCCAAGGTTGAGCGTCCAGGCATCGTCGCTCGTGTCCACGCTCACCGTCACAGACGCAAAGCGCTGGATGGCACCCGAGCACTCCGAACCCGTCTGGTGACGCAGGTCGGGCGCGGACTTGGTCAGCCAGTCCAGGTAATCGGTCAGGCCGCCCTTGTAGACCTCCCAGCCTTCCTTGGCGCCGCGGTCGGGATCGAGCAGATCGTCAGGATGCATAAAGTGCGTGCTTACGTAGTGCATGTTGAGCTCGGACACCGCAGCCAGACGCATATAGGAATCACCGACCATACCGCCCGATACAATGCGCGGCTGCTCCACGATGCCGTCGCTCGCCACGCCAAACTCCTGCACGTAGGGCAGATCGGTTCCGTCCTCAAAATACGTGCTGGCAATGGTCTTAATGCGCGGCACGTCCTCGCCAATGATCTTGCGGGCGCGGGCCGAAAGGATATTCGACGGCGGCACATAAACCGAGCCGTGTGCATTGGGCAGGACGTCGTCTTGGAAGGCGATGAGCTCGTTGAGCGCGGCAACCAACGTGTCCTTGTTCTTCCATGTTTTGTAGTCATATAGCGTGCCATAGTCGGTATCCGAGAGGGCCAACGGCTGATGGTTATACCCATGGAAGCCCAGCTCGCCGCCCATTTGCAGCAGCATGCCGCCAAAGTAGCGGAACTGCGTGGTATCGGCCTGGCGCGCAGGCTCAGTCTGGTTGACTGCGTCCTCGTAGTTCTCGATCATCACGCCCGTGTAGCGAATGTCATATTGCTGCGCGAGTTTTTGCAAGTCGGGCCACCACACCTTGGCATAAAAATCGGCGATAGAAAGGCCATAGTCGCGCTTGATGTAGGTGCCGTCGCCCGAGGGCACAGGGCTGGGGAAGTCGTCCAGGTAAAACACCGCGCTATTGATGACCGGATAGGCCGTGGCATCGCCCAGCAGGCTCACCGCCGCGGCATAAAAGCCACGCATGACCTTGTCGTAGATGCCGATATTGCACACCACGGTACGCCCGCTGCCACAATCGGTAGACCAGATAAGCGGAGTGCCCGCGTCGCCGGTTTTAGCCCACACGTGGGCCGTCTCACGCAGTGAAACCGAAAGCGACGAATCAAAGGGATCCGAGAGCTCATGGCGCTCTCCCCCGCCCAGCATAAAGTCCTCGCTCGGCACGATGCTCTCTGCCGTCGCATATTCATAGCCGGCAGAATCGATGCCCAGCTTGGGACCGATTGCCTGCAGGTAGCTGGAATTATCCGGCGTCATGGCGAGCATCAGCGAACCACCGGCACCCACCCAGCTCATAATGTCGGAGAGGTGCGCACCGAGCCCATCGATAGAAGGCATCAGCAAAATCACGCGATCAAACGACGTAAGCGAGGGAATCGCGTCCGCGCCATCGGTGGCAATATCCACATCGCGGTGCGCGATCTTCATATCGAGCAGAATCTGGTCAAACTGCTCTTTGACGTCCTCGACTCCATTTTGGTCAGTATCGGTAATAACCAAGCACGCGGGCTTTTGGCCAAACATCGCCGAGCTTGCCGGCACCGCGTCGTTGGCAGCGAGCATGCCCAGCTTATGCTGCCCGGCGCTATACTGCACGCCAGCGCGCTCGATCAGCAGCACGGCAGCCATGGCAATAAAAACCGCCCAGACCACGAGCAGGCCCATCCAGCGAAAATGGCCCGCACGATCGCGGATATGTTGCACCACGCTCATCGGGCCTCCTCCCCGTCATGCCAAAACGCCAATTTCTCGCGATTCTCGGCACTCAGATATACATGCTGCTTGTCAATTGCATCGACTACACGCTGCACCGCCTGCCCATCGTGACGCATCACAGCCAAGCGCAGGCAGAGCATCCACACGTCCTGCTCGTCTGGTGCCTCGATCACCAGCTGGCTGGCGACGTCCACTGCCTTATCAATCTCGCCGGCATCGGCCAGCGCCGTGGCATAGCGAATGCGCAGTGCCGGCCCATCCTCGCGTTCGCAACGGCGAGCGAGCAAGCGTGCATACTGCTGGTGCTGAATCTGCGCCACGCGACCCTCGGCCAAACCCGAGTCCAGATAAGCGCCCAAAAAGTCGCAATACGCATCCAGATTATGCGAGCTGGGATCGGTCTTAAACGCGCGTTCAAGCTGCTGGAGCTTAAGGTCGGACTCTTTGGAAATCTGCGCCACCGCCGTCGCGGCATAGTGCGCGACCTCAACGTCATCGTTGAGCTTGGCGGCCTGCAGCTGCGCCAGGTATGCATCGGGGTCCTCGGTAAGCATCGAGAGCATCAGGCGGCGGCGGTCACCCGGATCGTTGACGATGAGCGCCTCCTCGAGCGGCACCACGCCGCCATCGCCCTCGCGCCCCTGCACCAACATGCTGCGGTGCATGTCATCGTTAATGCGCAGCGTCTCCAGCGTGGCATCCTTAAGGCCATCGCCGAACACCGCGCTACGCACAAACAGCAGCACCACCAGCAATGGGCCCCACAGCGGCACGAGTACCATTACGGCAAGCATGTGCCCGCGAACCGGCAGCAGACCCAGTTTCATAAGCGTCCAGAGCACCAGGCAAACCAGCGCGTGCATAAAGAGCAGTACGGTAGCAACGACAAGCGAGATCAAACGGTCTCCCCCTCACCGTTGCCGGCGGGCGCGATGCGCTGCAGCAAGGCCACAACATCCTCGCCGTCGACGGGCTCCACCGTAATGTGCTTGGCGGCCATGCGCTTGCAAATTACAGGCAGGTCGGCCTCGGTCGCCTGGCGCATGAGCAGGTAAAGCGTATCCCCGTCGACCAAGCCCGCAGCGTCGCTCTCGCGAATCGCCGACCCAATCGCGCCGACCAGCTCGCCAACAGGCTCCATGCCCGGCACCACGCGCAAGAGTAAGAAGCTCCCCATCTTGTTGTCCGCAAGCGCTTGCTCGGCGGCGAGCTCCTGGCCAAAGGCGTCGTGGTTAAGCACGCAGGTGCCGGCAACGCAGCGCTTGTCCTGCGCCACGGCCTCGTAATCGAAGGCGCGTCCCAGTGCGCTTTCCACCAGGCCGCACAGAATGCGGAATAGGTTTTGGTAATACAGCGTCATTTGACTTTCGGCCACGTGACGCACAAAGATCAACACGGCGGGCGCTCCATCGCGCTCGATGACGTATCCGAACATAGGGAGGTCTGGGGTCAGCTCGCGGTTCATCCACAGGCCCGAGTTCGCGCCCTTGAGCACAGGCGCAAGGTCGTCGAGCGAGCGCGAACGTGGCGCATCGTTGGAAATCGCCGGGCTCGCCGCCACCAAGCGCGCAAACGCCCAGCCCGACACGTGATAAATCGTCACCGAATCGTTTTCGAGGATCTCGCCCAGCAGCTCGCAGCACTTGCGGTAAATGTCGCGCGGGTTGAGTACGTCGAGCTCCTGCGTCACGGCAAAGATCTTGCCAAAGCTATCGTGGCGCCCCACAATCTGGCGCTTATAGGCGCGCTTGTCCTCAATCGCATCGTAATAGAGCCGCGTAAGGAACGTGTTGCGGTTTCGCACAAGCTCGTTCTCGTCGCGCTCGGCTTTAATGGCCTCGCTGTTGCGCAGCTGCACATAGCCGCACACCGCGCCCACCACAAAGTACGCGATAAACGGCAGCCAGTTGGAAGGCTCGTAGAAAAGGCCCTGGAAGGTGTAGCCGTACAGTGCAAAATAGCTCACTGCCAGACCCACCGATGCCAGCAGCGCCGCGATCAGGCCAAAGTCGAGCCCGTAGAGCGTGCCGATCAGGACCACGTAGAGCAGACGATAGTCGAGCACGTTGAGCTGGGCAGATTGGGAGAACAGGTGCTCCAGCACCTCGAACAGCACCCATGCGGCGCCCGTCTCCAGGCATTTAATGGGCAGAGTGCGCAGCTGAATGCGGTCGATGGCCGCACGAAGGGGATTGGCCTTTTTGGTACGGGTGTTAGCCCAGCGGGCGTGGATGGTAGAAAGATCGCGCAGCAGGTCGTAGCGCTGGAACCAGCCATAGCGCTTGCGGACGGTATCGCCCGCGGGCAACGCAAAGCCGGTCGACTCGCCATAGGCAACGGATAGCCCGGGGAACAAGCCCTGGAGTGCTTCGCCCAAGTCGCCCGCCGTGCGATGGAAAGCATCTGCCACGTCGAGCGTCTCAAAGGTGGCGTCCCAGCTATCGAAGATGCGATGTACCAGCACCGCAAGCTCCTCCGCACACAACAGGGGAAGCGGCGCGTCCACGGCCCCTTGGAGTGCTACCGATCCGGTCGAGCACGCCTCGAACAGCGGCACCAGGAACGGATCGCCGAGCGACGCGGATGCGGTATACAGATAGGGCGTGCACAGGATCTTGGCCTGGATGTCGTCATGCGAGGCATAGTAGCGGCACAGGTCATTGGCCGCGCGGGCGATAATGCCCTTACCCGTTTGGATCGGAGCAGCGAACGCGGCATCAGGGACATCGGCAGCATTCGCCGCGCCATCAGCACACTCCGCGCCCGCAGGGCCCGCCACAAACAGCAGCTGCACACGGCGGCCCATGCAGGCACGAAACACCGAGCGCAGCAGCTCAATATCGCCAAAAGTCTCGGTATGCGGAGTGAGATAAGTGGAGAGGTAGACCACGCGGTCGAACTCATAGGCCTGGTCCAGGTGGCGCAGCAGCTCTTTCCACGAGCTGTGAGACGATGACTCGCGCTTCGCATCGTCTGCAGCTACAACCTGAACGTGGTCACCGGGGAACGCCTTGGCACAAAAGTCGTCGTCAACATACGCGGTATTGCCAACAACCAGCACCTCCATGGCGCGCACTCCTCCCCTTAAATTCCACTTTTGCCTAAGTCAAACATGCGTATTGTACGCTGTCAACGCAAGCCGAGGCGCCTTTAAGGCTGTCTTAAGAACTTTTTTAGAAGATGGGGTGAGCGCAAGAGAGATGCACCCAAGGCTGCAATCTCCTCAAGCCTATGGCGCGCTGGGGCATGAGGTGTTATTTGCCTTCAAAAGCAAATAGGCTGCAAATCACCCCCGTGTCTTACAGCCAATCTAAATCAATAGAATGACAGGCACATGTGCCCCATCTGGTTTTCCGGCCTTTAAAACCAAGCTTAAATACAACGACTATACTTCTATCTGGCAACGAACAAATGACATTTGCTCGAGCCCTCCAATGGATAGTAAAATGGAAAGTAATGCCTTCAGCTGTTCAGGTTTGCGATAGCATCTGACAAAACCGAACGCAAAGGAACCATTAATGCAGCTTACGCATAAACAGTTTAACGTTCTCTATGCCCTGAGCAGACGCCCCGGCATTACGCAACAACAACTTGCGGGCGAGTGTGAGATTGGGCTTACAGCGGCAAATGCCGCCGTAATAGACCTCTCAGAAGCCGGCCTCATCAAGGACGCCCGCCTCACGCCTAAGGGCATGACCGCACTAAAACCCTACGCCGTGGACAATGCCGTAATCCTTGCGGCAGGCCTCTCCAGTCGCTTCGCCCCCATCTCCTACGAACGCCCCAAGGGGCTTCTTAAAGTTCGTGGCGAAGTCCTGATCGAGCGCCAAATTGAACAGCTACACGAAGCCGGGATTTTCGACATCGTCGTCGTTGTGGGATACAAGAAGGAGTCCTTCTACTACCTCGAGGACAAATACGGCGTTAAAATCATCGTGAATTGCGCCTACGCTGAGCGCAATAACAATTCCTCGATTATGCTCGTGCGCGAGATGTTGGGCAATACGTACATCTGCTCCTCGGACAACTATTTCGAGAAGAACCCTTTCACAGACCATGCCTGGAAGGCATACTACTCAGCCGAGTTCAACCAGGGCCAGACACCCGAATGGTGCCTGGAAACCGACGCCCACGACCGCATCACCAAAGTTAGGGTCGGCGGGTCCGATGCATGGTATATGATTGGCCACGCTTATTTCGATCGAGAGTTCTCAACTCGTTTTCGAGAAATTCTTGAGGAAGAATACGACCTCCCCCAAACCCGCAACAAACTCTGGGAAGATCTCTATGCCGATCATATCGACGAGCTTGACATGCAAATCCACAGGTACGACCCGCCCACCATCCATGAGTTCGACTCACTCGACGAGCTGCGCGACTTCGACCCTCTTTTCCTCGAAAACCTTGATTCCGAGATTTTCGACAACATCGTTGCCGTCTTGGGATGCGATAAATCCGAAATTCGCGACGTCTATCCGCTCAAACAGGGACTTACGAACCTCAGCTGCCACTTTACGACCGATGACGGCGAGTGGGTCTACCGCCACCCCGGCGTAGGAACCGAGCTCCTTGTAGACCGCAAAGCCGAAAAAACCGCACTCGAGACCGCACGCACGCTCGGCCTTGACTCCACCTTTGTTTTTGCGAATCCCAGCCGTGGCTGGAAGGTGTCACGATTTGTGACGAATTGTAGAAACCTCGACGTTCACGACGACGCCCAATTGGCCCAAGCCATGCAAATGGCCCGCAGGCTTCACGAGAGCGGTGCAAAAGTTAATCGTTATTTTAGCTTCTATGAAGAGGGAAAGGGCTACGAACGTGCCATCCTAAAACACGGGCTCATCGATGTGCCGGATTTGCCCGAGATAGATACGCAGGCAGCCGAACTGAACAAAATGCTCATTGCCGACGGGGGCGATCCGGTCCTCTGCCACAACGATTTCTTTAGTCTCAACTTCCTCGTAAGCGGCGACGGCCATGTCGATCTCATTGACTGGGAATACGCCGGAATGAGCGACTATGCTAACGATTTTGGAACATTCTGCGTTTGTGAACAGTTAACCGAGAAGAAAATGCGCAGAGCACTAGAGCACTACTTCAACCGCAAGCCAACCGATGCGGAATGGCGTCACAACCTGGGCCAGGTGGGCATGGCAGGCTGGTGCTGGTACACATGGGCACTGCTTAAAGAGGCAGAAGGCGATAACGTTGGCGAGTGGTCCCATATCTACTACCATTATGCCAAAACTTACCTTAAGAAGGCGCTCGAGCTCTACAAGGAGTACAGCGTGTAAGCCGCGGATTATCTCCCCATCACATGTTTAAGAGGAACAAGATCAAGGCGGCATCCTCAGCGGCGACGACCGCCAAGGCAAGGGGTACCGAAAAGGAAGCGGACACATTTATTATCCTATAAGCCCCGTAACCAAGCATGCAACCACTATCGAAATAAGGCTGCAAGTCATCCCCATGCCTTACAGCCCATTTTTAACAATATCACGGCTGAGCGCTTATAAAGCAAAGACCCGGTATGATAACCGGGTCTTCAAAAACTCTTTTGGTGCTCCATGGCGGATTCGAACCGTCGACCTTGGGATTAGAAGTCCCCTGCTCTATCCAACTGAGCTAATGGAGCATAAAGCCGCGCGTTCAAGCGGGTACAAGTTCACACGGCTAATAAATTATAACCTACTTGAACTGGTCGTGGTACGCCTTGCAGACCTCGTCCACAGGGCCATCCATACGCAGGTCGCCTTTCTCGATCCATACGGCACGCTGGCAAATGCGCTCAACCTGCTCCATGGAGTGAGAAACGAACAAGACCGTGACATCGCCACTCTCGATAAAGTGCTGAATACGGCGCTCGCACTTCTGCTGGAAAAAGACATCGCCAACAGAAAGCGTCTCATCGACGATAAGGATATCGGGCTCGGTAATTGTGGCGATGGCAAAGGCAATACGCGCAACCATACCCGAAGAGAAGTTCTTCAGAGGCATATCAACGAAGTCTTTGAGCTCAGCGAATTCAATGATCTCGTCAAAACTAGCATCGATAAACTCTTTGGTGTAACCAAGTAGCGCACCGTTAAGGTAGATGTTCTCACGCGCGGTAAGCTCCGGGTCAAAGCCGGCACCAAGCTCAATCAGTGGCGCGATATTACCGTGAACCTTAACCTCACCTTCGCTGGGCTCCAAAACGCCAGCGATGATCTTAAGCATCGTAGACTTGCCGGAACCGTTAGTTCCAACAAGGCCAACGACCTCACCGCGATGCACATCAAACGAAATGTGCTTAAGCGCCCGGAACTCCTCAAAGAACAGCTCGTGCTTAGCGAGTTTAATGAAGTACTCCTTGAGATTCGTAAGCGACTCAGACGCCATGTTAAAGATCATGGTGACGTCTTTGACCTCAACAGCAAGGGGCTGCTTGCTGTAATCAATAGCAGATTCAGTCATAAACAGCACTCCTTAGATGTAGAGAATGAACTTATGCTCGGTCTTATGGAACACGGTATAGCCAATAGCAAGGGCAAGAATAGCCCAAGCAACACACAGGCCAAAGGTAAGCGCGGAGGGCACCGTATTGAACAGGAAAATATCACGCATAAACTGCAGGTAGTTGTACATGGGATTGACGACCACCAGGACCTGAATCCAGTGAGCCATCTTGCCAATGAAGTCAGTCGTCCAGAAAATCGGTGTCAGGTACATCCAGGCAGTAATGACAACGCTCCAGAGGTGCATGACATCACGGAAAAAGACCGCGAGCGCAGACAGCATAAGACCCAAGCCCATGCAGAAGCACATGAGCAAAAGGAGGCAAACCGGCAACAGGATTAAATGCCAAGTAGGAACTACATGGAACCAGAGCATGACCAAGGCGACGGCAGCCAGAGAGAAAGCGAAGTTAACAAGCGAAAACAATACCTTCTGCACCGGGAATACCCAGCGATGCACCTTGACCTTCTTTAGCAGCGAGGAAGCCCAAATGATGGACATAAGCGCCTGGTTCGTCGACTCGGACATGACGGAAAACGTCACGTTACCGACGATCAAATAAAGTGGATACATCTCAGGCGTGATGGAGCCATTGCGACCTTGAGCAAAGATAGTCGAAAACACGATCGACATGACAATCATCATCAACAAAGGATTAAGCACGGACCAAGCTACGCCCAAAACGCTGCGGCGATACTTAATCTTAAAATCCTTGGTAACCAACTGCCTGAGGATAAATTTGTCCTTCTCATAATCATTTTTAGCGTGAGAGGCCGGTTTAGCCACCGCTTTCTGACTCTCAAGATTGTCAGCCACGGACCATCTCCTTGTCTCGTAAAACATAACAGTGGAAAGTATAGCCCTCCCGCGTAGACGATAACTCACCGCAACAAATCTGGAGAACTAACCCATATCTAATCAAAGGGATAGGTGATGGTTATACTTTCGACCAGTTGAGTCATTAAAGGAGATCCTATATGGACTATTCGAATATCGCCGTCATTATCCCTTGCTACAACGAAGCATTAACGATCGGCAAAGTTGTCGATGACTTTCACCGCGAATTGCCAGACGCAACAGTATACGTTTACGACAACAATTCCGCCGACAATACGGCACAGACAGCCAAGCAGCACGGGGCCACAGTGCGACATGAACCAAGGCAGGGCAAAGGCAACGTCTGCCGCCAAATGTTTCGCGATATCGACGCCGAGTGCTACTTGATGGTTGATGGAGACGACACGTACCCCGCCGAAGCCGCCAAATCGCTCTGTGAGCCCATACTTAATGGCGAGGCAGACATGACCGTCGGCGATCGCCTTTCCAACGGAACCTATGCCGAAGAGAACAAACGAGCATTTCACGGCTTTGGAAATAACCTCGTTCGCGCCATGATTAAATGGATATACGGCTACAGCTTTGACGACGTTATGACGGGCTATAGAGCCATGAGCAAGCCTTTCGTAAAGACCTTCCCCGTCATGAGCGAGGGCTTCCAAATTGAAACCGAGCTCTCCATCCATGCCGTCGACCATCGCTGGCGTATTAAAGACGTACCGGTTGAATACCGTGATAGGCCCACAGGCTCTGAGTCCAAGCTCAACACAGTAGGTGACGGTATTAAAGTTATCGCAATGATTGGAACGCTTTTTAAGGATTACCGTCCACTCAAGTTCTTCAGTCTCATTTCGCTGCTCTTTGCCATCATAGGCCTTGCCCTCGGAATCCCAATTGTTGCCGAGTACTTCCAAACCGGCTTGGTACCCCGCCTCCCCACAGCCATGCTAGCCGCCTCGTTCATGTTCCTATGCGGACTGAGCCTAGCAACGGGACTTGTCCTCGACTCCGTTGCGAAAGTTGAGAAAAAGCAATGGGAACTGCAGGTGTATAGCAAAACAGAATGCAATCACTAGCGATGCCACAAATTAAAGGGCGGTATACATACTTTATTTAGCATTTAATCATGCTATCCACCGCTTAATGGGAGCCGGGCTCCACTCGTCCAGATTTAATCAGTCGTCGCAAGACCATCGAACTACGTAGGCTATATTAAACAGAACTCTATTCTCAACACGAAGGATACAGAATGGGCATCCTGTCACGCATCATTGACCATCTTCCCGCATCAAAGCGAGCAATTAGAGATCTTCGCTCAAATGTCTATGAACTCTATGAACTCAACCGATCCATCAATGCGAGGATCGAGCAGGCTGACAACGGTATTAACGACAACCTGAATTTTAGGGCCGAATGGCTTAAAAGTGATAACGACGGCGTTTCGATGAGAATCGAAACGATGCTTTGGCAGCTTTACCGAAACGACAACGAAGATCTGCAAGACGCAAAGAAGCGTTTTTTCACGTCGCTTCCGAAAGCCAACGGCGGGCTCAGGGCGATGCAGCTCGGATGTGCAAAGCTGCTTGGAGAGTTTGACTCATTATGTAAAGACAACGGTCTTCAATACTGGATCGCATTCGGAACGCTTCTTGGAGCAATCCGACACCAGGGCTTTATTCCTTGGGATGATGATGGCGATCTCGGCATGATGCGATCGGAGATTGACAGACTTATCGATGTTGTCAGCGATGACGAACGGTATCGAATCTCAATCGTTTACGATGTCTGGAACTTCTGTAAGCAAGTTCGTTTTATGTACGCAGACATTAATAATCCCTGCTTTTTAGACTTGTTCATATTTGAAGAGAGCGGCACCGCCGATAAAAAGACGTTTGAAAAACAGCTAGAACTAAGAATGAAAATGATAGCGGAGATGAAAACCGCTTCATATTACAGTGAATGGAAAGAAAAGGAATTCATTCCAGCATCTGATCCGCTGGCTAATCAGATAGAAGAAACGTTTGCAAAATATCGCTCAATAGAAATGAGCCAGGGAATAATTGATGACCAAATAACTAATGGCATGCTGTGGGGCATTGAAAACATCTACTTTTTATCTGATTACAAATGGGCTTGTCAAAAGCGAGAAGTATTCCCGACGCAGACAATTTCATTTGAACGGATTCCTTGCCAGGCGCCAAAAAATCTAAGAAAGTTTACCGAAGATGTATATGGAGACATCTATCGTGTTCCGATGGACATAACTACACACTGCGAACATGTCAGCAAAGAGCAACTCCGCGCATTAGAGAACCAAGAATTATAGAGCACTGCCATCAATGGATTAGCGTTCGACTCAAAACACCAATCCATTAAATGTGTTTAAACTTCATTATGACGACCGTGTAATTGTCCCTGCAATTGCACGGTCGAATCTACTATACCGGCCATTCTATGACGATAGCTTGAATAGACTATTTAAGCTATCGAAAACGCCTAATCAGGGAAACCATCTTAAATATAACTTTATATCGCTTTGTCCCAACTGGAAACAAAGTCTGTTTTAATCCAAGCGGTCGGTATTCCGAAAGTGTAACTAAAAGTGACTCATACGCATCCATACGCCTAGCCAAGCGCCAATAATCACGACAAAGTGCATTCGCCGGTTCAGAGAATGGAGTCGTATCCGATGAATAGAGCAACAATCCGCTCTCATCGGAGACCTTATACTCCTTTGCCGTACACTCATTGGCCCACGTGCCGACCTCTTCAAAGGAAGCCACGGGCATACTGCTCGAATACGGGATAAGGCTGAAATTTAGTCTGCGCATCATAAGGCTTCGAACCGCAGATACGCTCAACGGTAAGCAGAAAGCATCTTTAGCGCTGCCCGGTTTCTTTTTATGCAACTGATACTTTTGAAACTCTTTAGCCAAATCGCCTCTTGGATCGATGCCCAGCTCAGATGCACAGGCACAGTACAACTCATATGGTTCAGGACAGATTGTCGAAAGCTGAGAAAGATCAACTATAAGAGCGGATGCCTCGCCCATCTCCCAACCATCCGCAGCAGCAAGATATGAGTCGCGTAAACGAGACGAAGCCGGCTTATTAAGCTCTTTCTCGAGGAAAACGCTCTTTACGGCAGCAAGTGAATCTTCTACGCCATTAATAATCTCGGCTGGGTCTTTTTTAAAGAAAGCACACCCCTCAACCCAAAGAACTCGATGGCGACCAATGAAATCGACATTCATCATGCGAGGGAGCATAAAAGGCAGAACAATATGCGCTTCGGTAGCATCCATAGAACCAAAGAGATCGTTGGACCCCACTACCGGGAAAGTTGCTTGTCTAATATCCAGATTCTCCGGAATAGCCTCAAGCATGTTAAGACAATCGCCAAAGTTAAACTGACAATTATGAATTAGAAGCAATCGATACTTTCGGGTCGCATCAAGCTGACGAATTAAGCTCTCAAGCGCGACGGCAAATTTAATAGGTGTCGATTCCACATAGCGCCATACGATATCAACCGTTTGGTTGTCGACGGCGACGACGTCAATCGGAGCAGGCGTCTCTTCAAAGAAAACAAGTGGACGCTCCGCAATCTTAATCCCCCTCTTAGAGATATGAGAGACAAATACACTGTATAGAATCT
The DNA here is from genome assembly GCA_934617135.1 of uncultured Collinsella sp. GTDB lineage: Bacteria > Actinomycetota > Coriobacteriia > Coriobacteriales > Coriobacteriaceae > Collinsella. The sequence continues at coordinate 26,613 of CAKTUC010000004.1, forward strand.
CACCCAAATAGCCACAAATTCGTTTGTGAGTGGTGGTCTTGTTTTCATAATCGTATTCAGAGTCAAACTGCTGCAGGATAGAAAACTCAAATGAACAGAGCTCATCAAAGAGACTCTTCTTCATCACAAAACAGTTATAGCCCAAGTACTTGGATCCGTTGAGATATGCGACAAGCTCGTCGACATAATCGGGCTGAACAAGCTTGCAAATATCAACCATATGGTCCAGCTCGGCTTGAGTGACAAGGCCATAGGCACACATATGATCTCTTATAGTTTTCTTAGGACCACAAGGGGTGGGAACTCCCCTCACATCCCAATAAGGAGCGCGTACAAGGTCGACTTTCTCGACACAGTCCCTAATCAAAGCCTCGTTTGCTAGCTGATACTTTTTAATTGAGAGTGGCGACAGATATTCATCCTCAATCTGAGCATGATCATTCGACTCATATTTCTTCTCATCAAAATTGAAAAAACGGCGGTAATGGCATTGGCCAATATAATCTGCCTCCAAGTTTTTCCAAGCCCAATACTGACCGCTCATTTCACAGAAAGTGAAATTCCGATCGGAGATATTGTCGCCGCAATCATCGCGCTGGCATCCAGGAATAGTCTCCTTACCCAAAGAGCCGACATGAACAGGTAGATACAGGTCGGAACAAGGAATGCAGACGGGCTTATGACACGAAACTAGAATTTTGATGTTGGGTTTAGACATATATCCCCCGGCTACGCCTTAAGTTTAAATTGATCGCGATGATTGGCGTGGTACTCAACCATTGTCTTTGTTTGCGCGCCACCGTAACCAAGATGGCCCACAACAATGTTTTCATTTACAACCATCACTCGCCCAGTAAAGCATGCATAGTTGCAAATATGCTCCTCGTCGTCTCCAAGGCCATATGGACCTCCGACAAAGGTCAACGGGAAATGCCCAAACTCATTCCATGCATCGCGCGTGAACAGAATGGCACCGATGCTATAGCGAATCGGGCAAATTGAATACTGGAAACCTTCATTTTCAATTGAGAAGCGCTCCGTAAGTGCATCGATATCGCGCAAAACAGGCTGAGACTCGCCCCACATATAGCGAGCGACCTTAGGCTCGGAAATAACCTGTCGATTGTGATGCAAACCATCCGAATACTTCATATCCGTGAGTCCGGTATTCCTGAAATCATCCAGCAGATCCAACTTATCTAGCAAGCGAAGATGCCCATAGCAACTGACGTTAATTAGAGGGGAGACAAACGCAGGCTTGTACAGGGTGTTAGACTCAAGTTCCTCATAGGTATCAAGCATCGCCTCAAAGAAGCCCTTGGTCAAAAACATATCCTCATCGAGCTTATAAATCCACTTAGCCCTGGGATGGCATTCAATCGCAATATTCTGAACAACAGATAGATGATTTACAGAAGTCGACAGATAAGACCAGTCATGATCGGCGGCGATCTTCTTAAGCTCTTCATTCACAAGACCGCTTGTCATAACGCATACGTCAACATCGGAAGGCACATATGCCGCAATACGGCCAAAAACATCTTCCCACAATGTCGGCTTATATCCAGCGAGAATGATGCAAAGTTTATCACTGCCCTTGCTACGATCGATAAAGTCATGAGTTCCGGATTGGATAGCCCGTACGGCCTCGTCGCCTCGAATATCACGACGAGCCTTTAAGAAAGCCTTTCCAAACTTATTTGAGTTAATGGCATCATAAACAGTGTTTTTAAGAGACATGAAATACTCCTATGAATCAGTTACACGAAAATAATAAGCCACCCGCTTGTCGACGAGTGGCTTATCGCGAAGCTCTAAAAATGAATAGAAGTAATTAATCAACTATTCTATAGAGTCGCATGTCTCCGTCCGAAAGAACCCGTTCAAAACCAGGGGTAGCATCATTAATATTATTGAATCCAAGCCACTCGTCTGGATTGTAGTAACCATATGTGTGTCTATCAGAAGTTATCTGCCCGTCTTGATCGAGCAGCAAAACATATTTAGCACCGAGCTCATTTACAGCACTTTTGACTGACTTATCAGACGAGATTTGGTAAAGATGATTTTTAATAATATGACTTTGTTCTGTTTGGCCTACGGCATCGGTCAGACCAGGTTGCCTATAAAAAACATTAAGGTCAACTTGCGAATAAGCAAAGAAGCTACCATCCTCAGGCATGTTCAAAACAAGTGAATCGCCAACGATGCTTTTTACTTCAGAAGCAAAACTCTGCTCACCAGCATCGTAAAGTCGTGGCACCCGTAAGTTATTAAGATCGCTCAGCTGAGCAAAAACGGTACCCAGCGAAGTGGATCTTGAAATAGAACCATCTTCACAACGCATAATAGCGAAAACATTGAGGGATAGCACGACCACAAGAAGACAGGAGGCCGTTTTAAAGCCAAAGCGATTGGGAGTCATATATTCCAGCAAGCCCACCAATTGATTTAAACCATATCCAGCAATCGGAATAGCGGCTATCACCAAATTCGCAGCAAGGCGATATGGATCCGTATACCAAAAACCAGTCAATAATTGTTTTAAAGATCCTTCTGATCCAATCGAAATGACAATAAATAAAAGGCAGATTCCGAAACACGCACAAAGCCACCGTCTTGACTCGTCAAATATAAGAGAAACCGAGCCGATTAATACAAGAATTGTCAAAACGGAAGCCGTTGAATAAGAAGTAAAGTTAAAAGTCAAAGCAGCGAGGAGAGCATCGATCAGTCCATAGGAAGCAGGCCAAGAGAAGCTGGTCGTAGCGGACAGGAAAGGTAATTTGTACAGAAATAGCCAGAACAAACAACATACGATTGCAGTGACAATCATGACGAAAATCTTGTAAGAACGCCCTATCAATTTACGCGCTTCGGCATTTAAAAGCATACAAACAGCAAATATATATGCGGTGAAAACCGTGTTGGGGTGAGCGAGGGCAAGAGAAACGAAGCCACATACCAACGAAACTAATAACACTGGTGAAAACACACGAGTCTCAGCATTTAACAATAAATACAAGGCAGCGATAAACAAAGGAAGTAACGCCATTCCAAATAAATTTGGATACAGTGGACCAAACACAACAAATCCCCAAGGAAATGCTGCGAAGGACAGACAAAGAATGGCACAGAGAAAGTGTTGTCGCGGATTGTCGGGAAAAACTATGCACGAAAAAAAATACATTGCCGAAGGGAATACAACACCAATAATTGCCGAATTTAATGCATTTGCTGAAACTGCGGGCACAACCGACAGAATCAAGGAAGTTGATGAACAAATTGCATGCCACGCAGCAGGATAAAACCCTCCCGTATGCCCATATGGAGAAGCACTAACATCTCCATAGATAGAAGCCGAAAGAGGGCTCAAATTCCCAGAGTTACAAAAGGAGCGAATTAAGTTTAAATGCCAGACGTTATCATGATCTTGATTAAACGAAGAAGGACCGTCTAAAGGAACAACATAAAAAACTAGCGCAACAATTACACCTATTGCAATCCAGAATAAGAGCATACGAAAGTCAATACCAAGATTGCAGTTCGGTTTCTCGCTTCGCGTCACCATCCCAATCAATAGAAATATAAAAGACAAAATGACGAAGCCAAATAGCAATGAAATCGAAGTTACAGAAATCGACAAATAAGGATACAAAATGCATAGAAACTCTAGCTCAAATACTGAAATCAATGGAGCTAGAAGCAGGTATCCGGGACATTTTTTACCGCCGATAAAAAGAAGCGAAATCACTCCAGGAACGTATAAAATAGCCGAGCAAGTTAGGAAACAAGCGAAAAAAGAAAGCCACATGTCACAATTCCAAAATAACAGTTTTAGTCAATTAATCAATGTTGCCCAGCGCAATTGACTGTGCCAGCCCATTGATTCGCTCCTCCTGCCTCGAAAGACGTAGAGAATTCGAGAAGTCCCTCACCACTAGAACCGCAATGACGTATAGAAATACAAAATTCGAAGCAGAAACAAAGCCTAGTTCAGATGAAATAAATAAAGCTATCTCAGGAAATATGCCGAGCAAAACAAAACTTAAGCTGAACAACAGCCAGAACATAGAATCAAGAACCTGCATCTGAGACCTCTTCAATTTGCGAATAACAAAGAAGAAAACCAGTGCAGCAAAACCAATGAGCAAAGCTCGCAGCGTAAGAGTCATTTACAATCACCTAAACCATTGAACTATTAGCAGCGTAGCAAACACTCTAAGCATATACTGCATTGACTTAACAGGATTTAAGTAGCTCACGCCGCCTTGGCGTTCACGCATTGATACCTGAACTTCAGAGACCGAATACCCTTGTTTTAAAAACAAAGCGATTGATTCGGGTTCAGGATTGAGAGTGTTGTCGTAATAGTATCTTTCAAGCACGGGACGGCTAAATAATCTGAAGCCCGAGGTCGGATCGCTGATGCGATGCCCAGTCAGCATCTTGATTAGTACTGTAATCATGCGCGAGCCAAGCATACGCATCGATTTATCTTTGCGAATAGTAAGAAACCTGGAACCGATAACGATATCTGATCCAGCGCGTTCCGCTTTCTCAACAAGAGAAGCCAAATACTCCGGGCGATGTTGTCCGTCAGCATCAAACTGAATCATATAGTCGTAACCATTATCAACAGCATATCGAGCCGCAGTCTGAAATCCAACAGTCAGGCCGCAATTAATTGGCATGGTAATGACCTCGCAGCATAACGAGTCACAAATCTCTCCCGTTCGATCTCGAGAGCCGTCATTGATAATAATGAAGTCAAACTCTGGCGCAATCGAGCGAAGCTCTTTCACCGTGCCTTCAATGCATTCCTCTTCATTATATGCAGGAATTGCAACAAGCACATTCGATTTAGACGACAATCGAGCACCATTCTCTCGTGGTAAATCAGTAGAACCTGAACAGCCATTCAATATATCTTATGAGTAGCTGAATCATACGCTTATTATATATTCACTCATATCGCATTGGCATATACGATAAGAAACAAACGGGCATAGCCTATTCATGCAACAATCGTCCTTTACCGTTGAGATAAGGAATTCAAATGAAAGCGACAATCATCGTCCCAGTCTATAACGTTGAAAAGTACCTTAGTCGCTGTCTCGATAGTCTCGTTCACCAGACTATCTCTGATTATGAAGTTCTCTGCGTAAATGATTGCAGTCCCGATAATAGCGATCTCATTCTCTCGGAATACCAAGAGAAATACCCCTCAAGGATTCGAGTTCTAAATAATGAGTGCAATTTAGGTCTTGGACGAACAAGGGAAAGGGCCCTCAAGCATGTTTGTAGTGAATATGTCTTCTTTGTAGATAGCGACGACTATGTCGCTCCCGATTATATCGAAACTTATCTTCAAGCAGCCGAAGATGGCGACTACGACATCATCGCAGGAGGTTTCATAAGGGATATTGATGGCAAGCTGAAAAGGCATCGCATATCAAACAGCGTATGGAGTACGACAACTTATGCAATTGCATGCGCAAAACTCTTTAAAAAGTCCTTTATCGAAGAAAACAAACTGGGCTTTACCGGTGTCCCTTGCGGTGAGGATATCTACTTTAGCCTCTGCGCCTTTTACCGCAACGCAAAAGTGAAAATCATTCCATACGAGGGCTATTATTATTATTTCAATCGCCAATCCATCACCGGTTCAATGAACTATAAGAAAAATCATGAGCAAATCATGGCGGAAATGTTTGATCTTTTCCTTCAGAGCCACGATCTCTCAAAACTTCCGAAAAGCAGATTCGATGTTATTGAATACACCTATTTAGCAAACATGATTAATGCCTTGGTTGTTTTTAATAGGGGTTGCGGACCAAAGCTAATGAAAGCAAAGTATGATTTTGTGTTTTCACATGCACGAGAGAATTTCCCGAACTATCTAAAAAACCCTCACATAGGAATTCTAAAACCAAAAGGCCAGACATTAAAAATTCGCCTAGGTGTAGGGGTGATGCTGGGATTGCAGAAGTTACACCTTGACTGGCCTGCATACTACATTATTTCTAAGCTGTAATTCCCCTAATAACACCAGCCACTTAACACAAAGGATAACTATGCGACGAATATTAATTGTCAGCGCATACTACTCCCCTCACATGGGAGGAGTAGAGAGGTACACCGAAAATCTCGGCAAAAAATTATCTGAGCTTGGCAACGAAGTTGTTATACTCACTTCTTCCAATTCTGAGCGGAGTTACGGAATCACTAGCGACAACGGCATCACTTTAATCGAGGTACCCTCGTTGTCTCTAATGAATGACAGATTTCCTGTTATCAAACCTATACCAAGCACGTACAGGATTTTTAATCAGATAATGAAACTGTCCATTAGCGACATCATTATCAACACTCGCTATTATCCAATCTGTCTCCTTGCATGCAGGATTGCTGTAAAGAAGCACATACGGCCGGTTTTGATTGACCATAGCTCCGGATACTTGTCTACAGAAAAAAGTCCAATGGGTTATCTCATGCGATTGTATGAAGGACTGTCAACAAAAATCATTTCAAGAAGCAAACCGGTTGCATGTGCAGTTTCGAATCGAAGTTTACAGTGGATAAAAAGCTTGGGGTTTTCACCCCATTCCGTAATACCCAACTCGATTGATGCTGCCGCATATTGCTCATCTGCATCAAAAAGAAACTGGAATTCTGAACTTAATATATCTCCTGACGCATTTGTCGTCGCATATGCCGGTCGCCTGATTGAGGAAAAGGGCGTTATGAAGGCAATAGAAGCAATTGACGGCATTCATGACAAAAACATTCATTTGATTATTGCGGGCAGCGGCCCATTAAATACAGCGGTGTCCAACGCGCAAAATGAAAGAATCCATTTTGTCGGAAGATTAAATGAATCTGATATGTCATCCTTGCTATGCTATGCTAGATGTTTTCTAATGCCTAGTGAATATCCAGAGGGCATGCCAACCGTTCTTCTTGAGGCCGCAGCTCAAAAATGCGCAATCGTGGTTAGTAATTGCGCAGGCGCATCCGATATCATCCCTGAAAGCAATTTCGGAACAGTTTTGCAAGACTGCGCAATCGACTCTATTCAAAAGGCTGTCCTAGTATATTTCGAAAACCCAGATTTACTTTTTGAGCACTCTCAAAATGCTCATGATCTAATATGTTCGCGATTCACATGGAGTCAGACTGCCTTGAATCTATGCACGAATGTCCTAGACACGCCATCTGCCAACAATAATTAAGGGCAACAGGCGGCTATTTAATCCCCCGCTGCCCTCCACCATCAAAGCCATGATTCTTTAAGGCCCGCTACTGCCCCTGTGCCCTGTAGCGGGCCTCTGTGGCCTCCTTGACCGGGCGCCACCAGGACTCGTTGGCGACGTACCAGTCGATGGTTGCCTTGAGGCCCTCGGCGAAGTCGGTGTGGGCCGGCCTCCAGCCGAGCTCGCGCTGGAGCTTCGTGCTGCCGATGGCGTAGCGGCAATCGTGGCCGGGGCGGTCGGCGACCCAGTCGAAGTCCTCGGGGTCGCGACCCATGGCCTCCAGGATCATGCGCAGGACGGTGATGTTGTCCCTCTCGCCGTTCGCGCCGATAAGGTAGGTCTCCCCCATCCGGCCCTTCGTGAGGATATCCCAGACGGCCGAGGAGTGGTCCTCGGTGTGGATCCAGTCGCGGACGTTCTCGCCGCGGCCATAGAGCTTGGGTCGGACGCCGTCGATTATGTTCGTGATCTGCCTGGGGATGAACTTCTCCACGTGCTGGTAGGGGCCGTAGTTGTTGGAGCAGTTGGAGATCGTGGTACGCAGGCCGTAGGTGCGGGTCCAGGCCCGCACGAGCATGTCGGAGGACGCCTTGGTTGAGCTGTACGGCGAGCTCGGGCGGTAGGGCGTCTCCTCGGTGAACTTGGCCGGGTCGTCGAGCGCCAGGTCGCCGTAGACCTCGTCGGTGGAGACGTGGTGGTAGCGGATTCCGTACTTGCGGACGGCCTCCAGCAGGCGGAAGGTGCCCTCGACGTTGGTGCGCAGGAACGGCTCCGGGTCGGCGATGGAGTTGTCGTTGTGGGACTCCGCGGCGTAGTGCACGATCGCGTCGTGGCCTGGGACGATGCGGTCCAGCAGCCCGGTGTCGCAGATATCGCCCACAACGAGCTCCACGCGGTCCGCCGGCAGCCCGGCGATGTTCTCGGGGTTGCCGGCGTAGGTCAGCTTGTCCAGGACGGTGACGTGCACCCCGGGGTGGTTGTCCACCACGTAGTGCACGAAGTTGCTGCCGATGAAGCCGCAGCCGCCCGTGACGATGATGTTCTTAATCATGGAATCTGCATTATTCAACACATATCACTTTGAACCAGCCCACATCAAACGATAACTCGAAATCATTTAATAATTAATCAACGATTTTCCAGCACATTCGCAATATATTCGCTCGCATGACCATCACCGTAGGGGTTAGACGCATTGCTCATTGCCGCATATTCTGTTTCATCAGAAAGCAGGCGACTAAACTCGCGATAAATGACATCTTCCTTTGTTCCAACAAGTTTTAAAGTTCCGGCCTCTATGCCCTCAGGACGCTCAGTGGTGTCTCGCATGACAAGAACGGGCTTGCCAAGACCAGGCGCTTCTTCCTGAATACCGCCAGAATCGGTAAGGATAAGATAACTTGCCGCCATGAAGTTATGAAAATCAAGCACTTCAAGCGGATCAATAATATGGAGTCTTTCAAAACCATCGAGCTCTTCGTGTGCGGCCTTACGCACAAGAGGATTCATATGAATCGGATAGATTGCCTTAGTATCTGGATGCTCTTCCATCACACGACGTATTGCGCGAAACATCCTATGCATGGGTTCGCCCAGATTCTCACGACGGTGTGCGGTAATTAGTATTAGACGAGATCCATTCGCCCAATCTAGTTCGGGATGAGAATATGTACCGCAGACAGTCGTTCTCAGGGCATCAATACCAGTATTACCTGTGACCCAAATATTTTGCGTCGACTTCCCTTCATCAATCAGATTCTGCTTACTCTTCTCCGTAGGCGCAAAGTAATATTCACTTATGATGTCAACTGCCTGTCGATTAAATTCCTCAGGCCAAGGACTATAGATATCATGCGTACGAAGACCAGCTTCTACATGTCCGATAGGAATCTGCAAGTAGAAACAAGCAAGCGCGGCAGCAAAACTAGTAGAAGTATCTCCGTGAACAAGCACGACATCAGGTTTTTCATTCTCAAGAATAACCTTAAGTCTCAATAAGACATCACTTGTCACATCAAAGAGAGTCTGTCCCGGTCTCATAATAGCAAGGTCATAATCAGGCTTGACATTGAAAACGCGCAGGACCTGATCAAGCATCTCACGATGCTGCCCCGTAACAACGACAGTAGTGTCAAATTTGTCGAAACGACGCTTAAGCTCATTGACAAGTGGGCACATCTTGATTGCCTCGGGACGCGTTCCAAAAACTAACAGAACCCTTTTCTTACGTATCATTTATTTCCCCTGTCTAGCTCGATCAATAGCAATGGCACCCAAATCAAACCGTGAATTAGTAGATAATTTACGCCACAAGTAAGAAAGAAATAAAGTAAGCAGCAGCGAAACTAGAAAACCAATCAGCCTCGGGGCATCAGAGAAACACATTTGTAAAACTATCCAGACATAACGAATTACGACGTCATGAATAAGAAACGCATAAGGGCTCATCTCAGCTACCCATTGTAATGGCTTTATGCTCCATGCCTTTTCAACAACACCGGTTGCAGTGGAAAGCAGCCAAATCAAAAGCATTGTGGAGGGAAGAAATAGCAGAGAGAACCTAAAGCTATCTAGACCAAGTATTGTGACTCGATAAGTATAGACATACATTGATGCGGCAACTAGAAGAAAGCAAAAGAGCAGGCAGGAAATCTGAAACCAACTCTCATGATGACTCGATTCTCGAGAGGCTCGATGCAAATACAGCCAACCTAAGATACCGCCTATTCCAAAGTCACAACATCTCACTGGCGGAAAATAGTATGTGAGCCATTTTATATATTCCGGATTAAAACCCGCTTTTAGTAAATAGGTAGAAACCAAAGAGAAAAAAACATGAACGATAATAAATATCATCAGCATTTTAAACGCCGATAAAACAGAATCAATATTCCTGAGAGCACTCAAAAATATAGGAAAAAAAAGATACGCAAGGGCTATGACACACATAAACCAGGAAGGTCCGTTTAATAAAGTATATAAAGATTCGTTTGGAATCCAAATTTGTAAAAGCGTTACATTTAGGCAAATAGCAACAAGCAACAACGCTAGGGAAATCCATCCGCGAAATAAATACACAAATGCAAACGGTAGCTTTGCAATCATCATAATTATATGGAGAGGGTATAGTTTCTTGAGTTTAGACCATACAAATGAAAAGCCGAATGTTGGCGTATTCGATTTTTGAAGATATCGATATGACATCAAAAAGCCCGACATCATAAGAAAAAGGGAAACACCCCAGGCCCCAAAACACCCAAAAGGACCAATCCCAGAATGCGAAAGAAAAATTGCAAGAAACGCAATCGCACGTAGACCCTGCAGTGCCCCAATCCAACGCATCGGTTTGACCGTCTTGATCGGATTCGCAGTAAATGAATTCACGAAATAATCCTTAGCGCTTAGAAAAACTAAATATTACGAATAAGTGGGCCCACAAATCTTCTAGCGAACTCTCTCTCATAGGCATCAAAGCAAAAATATACAGAAGCCACCGCATAAAGAAGTGAATAGATCAATCCTCCAGTAACCAGTGCTGACCAACCATGCCAATCAAAATAGGTCCAAATAGCATTAAACCCAAAAGAGGTAATTAGAAGAGGGACTAAAATTGATAGAATATTCTTCCAAAACTGAAGAATGTCCATATCTAACTTTCTTGCATAATACCAGTTCATAATAAGGCCATTTCCTATGGCAATTGAAACAGCTGTTGATATGGCTGAACCTGTTACTCCGAACAACCTGCATAGAAATATAGAAATAAATACGTTAATTACAGCAATTGCAGCATTCATGTAGCCTCGAAATTGGTATACATCCTTGACCTGCATAATTGTAAGACCCAAATTTTGAATGATATCAACTGTGAATGGCACCATAACTATCATGGCAACCCAATAAGCATCAGCAAACTCGTGCCCCGCCCAGAGGGTAATAAAATCCTGACCAAAAATCGCAAAACCGCTGAGAACAAGAAATGCAACATAAAAGGAAATTCTTCCAACTTTGATGAAAAGCCGAGAAAGATCAGCGGCAGAATCAACCGAATGAAGCACAATATCAGTAACCTTTGGAAGAAATACAGTAGATATAGATGTTCCTAAAACCATGTAAACAGAGTAAATTTGTGCACCAATCGCAAATACAGCAATTAAGTCGGCACCATAAAAATATCCTAGAATTAGTTGGCCTGATTTCCAGAAAACTTGATCGGAAAAGGCAACCAATATTACCGCCGAAGAAAACAGCAGCATCTCCTTAGCGAGCTTCCAATCCATCCCGTGAAAAGTGAACTTTGCCTTCAAAACATTAGATACGAATATGCGCTGGATTAGAGCACAGAGAAGATTTGTAAGAAAAGTCATGCAAGTAACCAGCAACGCGGAAGGCCAGAGCCGCATGAACACGACCACGAGCAGGGGCTGAAGAATTGCAGTAAGCAATTGAGACAGACGCAGAAAAACAAAATTCTCATGAGCGGTGATAACCGCAATACTAATGATGTTATTCATAACCACAACCATATCTGCGGCCAAAACAACAAACATTAATGACATTTCGTAGAGCTGAGCCGTGCTAAACGAATTCGAGTATGAATAGACGACAATTATCCCCACAAATAGTATTACAACAACCGCAACGAACGAGATAATCCAAAACAGTCTTTTCGCAATTGCAAGAGTGTTTTCCATCAATTCAGAATCGTCCTGAAGATATGCCTTGCTATAGAACTTAGTCACGCTCGAAGCAAGAACGGTATTGATTACCGTAAGATAAGCCATAATTGAGCCAACAAATTGGTATAGACCGTATTCGGCTTGGCCGATACCCCTTAATAAGATTGGAACATATAGCAACTGAACAAGAATCTGAACAATTGAATAGGCATAAGATATAATTACGCCTGCTTTTCTACTGGATTCAATCTTCACACGGGAACCTTTCAAACTCATATTTGAGATACGTAAATCTGAATTAACAAAGAGGCATAGAAGTGAAACAGCTTTGTATTTTTACACCTACATATAATAGAGAACATACCTTGAAGCGATTGTATGAAAGCTTGAAAAAACAAACTGACTCTCATTTTTATTGGCTTGTAGTCGATGATGGCTCGACGGATGGAACACAGAGCTTATTTGATTCATTCGCAAAGGAATCAGCTATCGAAATCGAATATATAAAGGTAGCGAATGGCGGGAAACAACGAGCCTGCAATTTAGCTGCAGAAAAATGCAGCTCAGAACTGTTCATGTGTGTTGATTCCGACGATTATCTCACGCCTGATGCGGTCCACTTCATATTAACGGCGTGGAAAAATGCAGGTGATGCCATTGGAATTGCTACGCCCAGGTCCGCTCGTAACAATCAATTTCCCAGTAACACCACTGCGAAGCTATCATCCCTCTACAGCCAATATGGTTATAAAGGGGAGACTTGCATTGCAACGTTAACGAGCGTTATCAGATCACATCCTTTTTTTATAGCCGAAGGAGAGAGCTTCATTCCTGAAGTATTTCAGTTTGATCAAATTGACCACGAGTATTGCCACCTGCTATGCAACCGGGAAATATGCAAAGGGGAATACTTAACAGACGGTTATACGGCCAACTATAAACGCTTATTGTTAAATAATCCACGAAGCTATGCCGTATATAAAAAGCAATGCATAGATTACAGTAACACCCTCATGCAGAGATTCAAGGAGACCATTCTTTATCTAATGTGGTCGAAGATTGCCGGAGACAGCATCCTTTATTCATTTAAAAAAGCAAAGTCCGTTGGCGCCATTTCTCCGGCAATACCATTTGCCGCAGTATTAGAACCTTTGTTTAAGAAATACATGAATAGAGCCTAATCATTGATTAGGCTCTATTCTAAGACCATTCAAATTAATTCCGGTTTGCAAAAAAGGCTTTCAATGCTGAAGTCAACGGCCTGAAGTCATTTGTTTTAAATCCATACTGGAGCCGTACTATTAATCCAGCCAGCATTGGGTTGACCCAAGAATGACGGGTGAGGAAACAACGCCTTTCTTTCAGCAAACCCCGCTCAACCTCATCGATCCAAGACCCGTTAAAATGATGTATGGTAACAGAATTTTCAGTAAGATGAATATCACCAGATTCATGACTCTTGGGACAAAACCAATCGCTTGGGTACAGTGTGAATCCATCAACTGTCTGCATTGTATTATCAAGCTTTAGTCCGAGGGCCTTACAAGCTTTTGTAATCACTACAACATTTGTCGTTAGGTCGTATGATCCATCGCTTTTAATAAAAGAACGCACATCGTAATCATTCAATAGCTTCCGGAATAACGGGAATCCTTTTTCACAAGCCATAATTCCAGTTGGCACAGAAGCGTCCGATTCGAAACCTGAAAAAGCGCGGTTGGTCAAAAAAGGATCGAGAGACTTAAGGACCTCAACGTCGGTATCCATATAGATACCGCCCTCATTAACGAGAATCCATAAGCGCGCGTAGTCACTTACAAACGCCCATTTCTTAGCTTCATATGCCTGTTTAACATAATTGTTAGAAGATAAATCAAAATTTGATTCGTCCCATCGCTTTATCTCATAATCTGGGCAAAATTTCTTCCAAGACTCAATACACTCGATTGCCTCTTCGGGCAAATCTTTATTCCCAAACCAAATGTAGTGAATAACTTTTGGGATATGGTTCTCGTTCAACTGAAACTCCAAACTCAATCGACTATTTAATCAAAACAACGCTCTGGTTGTATTCGCTTTTATTTGCATTGTTAAAGCAGGGACCAATTAAATTACCCGGAAGAATCTGGTGCCACATCTTATTCTCATAAGGAGTATCGCCCCAGAAAAAGCCTATATGACAATCGATTGCCCCATTCGTCTTAAAGAAAAGAACATCGCCTTTCTGCGCATAGCCGCTATTTAGCATGTCTCGAACAGTTCTAAACTCATACATTTTGCAGCCAGAGTCACAAGCATAACCATACCAACGCCAGGCATTAATATAGCCTCCCCCACCAGGCCCGCCGGCCCATGGCGAATGTGCGTTATTCCTGCCTATCGCTGCAACATCCCCGCCAACAGCAGCATAAGCATGAGCAACAAATCCGGTGCAGTTCATACCCGTATAGCCATCCCATCTTGGACTTCCGTTGGGGTAAAGACATGTGTCATATGAGAAGCCGCCGGAATAACGCGTGCCCAGATAATAAGAAACATACTGATGCGGTGTAAGATGACAAGCTTACGACACACTGTCTTCATCAGAATCGGGCATCCTTACAAACGAACGTGTATAACTGAAATTTAAAGACAACTAACACTAAAGAAAAATGGCTTTAGCTACACTAATCTATTGATAATTGCTGCAATTCTCTGTCCATAACCATCCCCAGGAACAGCCCATAAACCATTGAGGTCCTCTAGGCACGGCGCGATTCCCAAATAGCTCCGCTCAACAAGTATTTGATACCGAGGATCAACGCAGACATTGTTCAGGGGCATACGAGTCGCATAGCCTTTTAAATGTTGAGATTGAGCAAGAAGACCTTGATATACGTTATCAAACCTTGCTCCGCCGACCTGAGGGCCGGTAGCTCCTAAACCAGCGAAATTGCATTGATCCACAGAAACCGAACCTCCAAATTGAAGCCATCCAGTTTCCAACATCGCTTGGGCGAATACAACCTCGGGCCTTACTCCCTCAGAAGATGCAGCCAAAACTACCTGATTGCAAAACTCAGTAATGCTAGAAGCGCCTTTCGACGCATATACTTCAGAGGGATACGCATGCCCGGTAGACACATACAAACGAACCATCGATTCGGCAGACGTCGAAAGCGCCCCCATAATCGGTGTACCCTCGACCGTCACCTTGCGGGTGAGGTGCTTGGCCTGCCCGCCGTCGATGACGTCGAGGTAGAGGGTGTACTCACCGGGCTCGGAGGGGGTCCACTCGCAGGAGGCGGAGGAGGTGGAGCCGCCGCCGACGGTGCCCCACTTGGCCCAGCCGCCCTTCTCCCAGACGAACTTGTACTTGAGGCCCTCGGTGTCGCCGGAGACCCTGGCCTG
>CAKTUC010000005.1 GCA_934617135.1 uncultured Collinsella sp.
GGGGCCTCGGGGGCGTTCGGCTAGCTGCGGGAACGGTCTATCCGCTCAACGTGTTCGGCTGAGATCGGAAATCAACCCGCGTGTCGCAGCGGAGCTGATTCAGTTGAGATTGCCTGAACATTCCGTCCCCCTTTGCGCCCTCGGGTATACTCAAAAGCTATTGATTCGATTTGATACCCAGCAACAGCAGAGGGGATAGTATATGTGCGGTTTTGTCGGTTTTGTCGGTGGGACGGATAACCAATCCGAGGTGCTCACCAAGATGATGGACCGCATCGTCCATCGTGGTCCCGACATGGGCGGCCAGTTTATCGATGGCCGCGTCGCCCTCGGCTTCCGCCGCCTGTCGATCCTCGACCTGACCGAGGCCGGCGCTCAGCCCATGGCCAATGAGGACGGCAGCGTCGTTATCGTCTTCAACGGCGAGATCTACAACTTCCAGGAGCTTCGCTCCGAGCTCGAGGCCAAGGGCTACAAGTTCCACTGCGGCGCCGACACCGAGAGCCTCCTGCACGGCTACGAGGAGTGGGGCGAGGCCGTGCTCGATCGCCTGCGCGGTATGTACGCCTTCGTCATCTGGGACAAAAAGAAGAACAAGCTCTTTGGCGCCCGCGACATCTTTGGCATCAAGCCGCTTTACTACTATCCCATGGCCGATGCGGGCGACGGTGCGCCGGGCGTGCTCTTTGGCTCCGAGATCAAGAGCTTCCTGGACTACCCGCACTTCCACAAGGCGGTCAACAAAAAGGCCCTGCGTCCGTACATGACGCTGCAGTATTCGGCAACCGAGGAGACCTTCTTCGAGGGTGTCTACAAGCTGCCGCCGGCGCATTACTTTACCGTAGACATCCCGACCGGCAAGATGAACATCGAGCGCTATTGGGATTGCGATTACTCTGCCGTCGAGAAGCCGTTCGAGGAGTACGTCGACGAGCTGGATGAGGTTGTGCACGAGAGCGTTGAGGCCCATCGCATCGCTGATGTTAAGGTCGCGTCGTTCCTCTCCGGCGGCGTCGACTCCAGCTATATTGCCGCTTGCCTCATGCCCGACAAGACCTTCTCGGTGGGCTTCGATTACAAGAATTTCAACGAGACTAACTACGCCAAGGAGCTATCCGACAAGCTCGGCGTCGAGAATGTCCGCAAGATGATCACCGCCGACGAGTTCTTTGGCGCACTCGAGGACATTCAGTATCACATGGACGAGCCGCAGTCCAACCTGTCGTCTGTGCCGCTGTGGTTCTTGGCCGAGATGGCGCGCAAGGACGTCACCGTCGTGCTTTCGGGCGAAGGCGCCGACGAGCTCTTTGGCGGCTACGCCTACTACGAGGACACGGTTCCGGTGCGCAAGTACAAAAAGATGGTGCCGTTGCCCATTCGCCGCGCGCTCGGTAACCTGGCGCTGCATATGCCGTACTTCAAGGGCCATAACTTCTTGGTCAAGGGTGCCGAGATCCCCGAGAAGTCGTTCCTGGGCCAGGCCTTGGTATGGCCTGAACGCGAGGTCGACGGCGTACTCAAACCCGAGTACAACACCGGCGACGGCGCCTTCGAGCTCGCTGCACCTATCTACGCGCGCGTGAAGGGCCAGCCCGAGCTGGTCAAGAAGCAGTACCTGGACATGAACATGTGGCTCCCGGGCGACATTCTGCTCAAGGCCGACAAGATGTGCATGGCGCACTCGCTGGAGCTGCGCGTGCCCTTCCTGGACCGCAAGGTCATGGAGTTCGCCGAGCACATTCCCGACCGCTACCGCATCAACGAGAACGGCAACAAGCAGGTGCTTCGCCACGCCGCCAACAAGTCGCTGCCCGACGAGTGGGCCACCCGTCCCAAGGTGGGCTTCCCGGTGCCGATCGTCTACTGGCTGCGCGAGCAAAAGTGGTACGACTACGTCAAGGAGTACTTCACCGCGCCGTGGGCAAGCGAGTTCTTCGACACCGACGAGCTCATGCACCTGCTCGACCTGCACTTTGCGGGCAAGGGCGATTTCCAGCGCAAGATCTATACGCCGCTTGTGTTCCTGGTGTGGTACAAGCGCTTCTTTATCGACGAGGACCAGTCTTCTGTTCAGGCTGCCTAGCCTCGGCTTACGAACGCCTGCGCGTAACGGCTCCTCCGGGAGCCGTTTTTGCGTGGGTGCGTTTCAGTTACTATAAAAACCGTCCCTGCCAAATGGTTGAGAAAGGTGAAAGATGCACCATTCGGATTCCGCGACCGTGACCACGGTCGATACGCTTGCCAAGCTTCTCGACGTGTGCGGCGAGCTGCGCGCATCAGAGCAGGTTGACGAGCGTGCCGTGACCGGCTGCTCGTTTGATTCGCGCGCGGTCTCGGCAGGTGACGTGTTCTTTTGCAAAGGTGCTGCCTTTAAGCCCGCGTTTTTGAGCATGGCGCTCGATGCGGGTGCCGTCGCATTTGTGTGCGAAGAGTCGCTGGTCGAGTCTCTGGAGCCGCTGGCGCAGGAGAGCGGCGCTGCGATGCTGGTTGTCGATAGCGTTCGCACGGCCATGGCCCTGTTGCCGCCGGAGGTCTACGACCGTCCCGACCACGACGTCAAGATCGTGGGCATCACCGGTACCAAGGGAAAGACCACGGCCGCTTTTATGCTTCAGTCCATCATCAAGGCGGCGGGCGAATCCTGCGGCATGATCGGCTCGGTGAGTACCGACGATGGCATCGAGTGCTACGAGAGCACCAATACTACGCCCGAGGCCCCCGAGGTCTGGCGCCATATCGCCAACTGCCGTGAGTCCGGTCGCCAGTCCATGGTCATGGAGGTCTCGAGCCAGGCGCTCAAGTACCAACGCGTCGAGAATCTGCCGTTTGACGTGGCGTGCTTCCTCAACATCGGCCGTGACCACATTTCACCCATCGAGCACCCGACCTTCGAGGATTATTTTGAGAGCAAGCTCAGGATCTTTGACCAGGCAAAGACTGCCGTAGTGAATCTGGGCACCGATGAAGTCGAACGCGTGCTGGAGGCCGCGTCGACGGCCGAGCGCTTGGTGACAGTTGGCGTCGAGCATCCCGAGGCGAGCCTGTGGGCAAGCGATGTCCGCATGGTCGGCTTTAACATCGAGTTTAACCTGCATGGCATGAGCGCCGACGAGCCCGAGGCGGGGGAGAAGGTCCTGCTGGGTATCGCGGGAGTCTTTAATGTGGAGAACGCGCTGGTCGCTATCGCCGCCGCGCGCGAGATTGGCATCGGAATCGATGCCATCAAGAAGGGCCTCTCCAAGCTGCGTGTGCCGGGCCGTATGGAGGTTGTGGAGTCGAAGGATGGCCGCGTGGTTTGCGTTGTTGACTACGCTCACAACCAACTTTCGTTCCGCTCGCTCTTTTCGTCGGTCAAGCGCGCGTTTCCCGCCAGCCCGGTCATTGCGCTGTTTGGTGCCGCTGGAGGCAAGGCGCAGGAGCGCCGTGAGCAGCTTCCGCGCGAGGCCGCACCATATTCTGATCTGCTGATTTTTGCCAATGAGGATCCGGCTCACGAGGACCCGATGAAGGTCTGCCGCGAGCTTGCCGAGCATGTTCCCGATGATACCCCGAACAAGATTATCCTCGATCGCGAGGCTGCCGTTCATGCGGCCTTTAAGGCAGCGCGCGAGGAATACGTCAGCCCCGATGTGCCTACCATCGTCTTGCTGTTGGCAAAGGGCGACGAGGAGCTCATGCACGTGGGTGATGAGTTCGTACCCATCGAGAGCGATCTTTCGCTTGCCAATCGTTTAATCGATGTTACCCAGTTTGACTAATGAACTGCGATGAGGGCGGCGTCCTGAGCGCGCTGCCATTGCAAGCGCGTTTTCCCTCAAGCGAGGCGCGCCGCCTAAGACCAGAAGCCCCTTCTACGTAATGGAGTGACCATGTCCCACAATACCCTGCCGACCGTCGCTGAGCTTTCGGGCGAGATGCGCGAGCGTCTTGCCAAGGTTAAGTACGTCTTTACCGACCTGGACGCCACCATGCTCGCGCCCGGCTCGTGCGTGCTGCGCGACAACGACGGCAATCCCTCGACCAAGCTCGTCGAGGCTGTCGTGGCACTTGCCCGCGCCGGCATCCAGGTGGTTCCCACCTCGGGCCGCAACCGCACCATGATCCACGAGGATGCGCGCGTGCTCGGCCTCAACTCCTACATCGGCGAGATGGGTGGCCTGGTCATGTACGATCTCAAGGCCAACGATTGGGAGTATCTGACCGGCGATATGCCCTACGACCCCGCCTGCGGCTTCACGCCGCATCAAGTGATCGAGCAGACTGGCGTGTGCGAGAAGATTCTCGCCCGCTGGCCGCACAAGATCGAGTACCACAACGATATGTCGACTGGCTACAAGTATCGTGAGGTCACCGTCGGTATGCGCGGCGATGTGCCCGACGACGAGGTCCAGGCCATTCTTGACGAGGCCGGCTGCGGCCTGGTCTGGGCCTGCAACGGTCACCTGACGCATCTGTCTAAGCCGACAACGCTCGAGCTCGAGCGTGTCGAGGATGGCCGCGCGTTTAACATCAATCCCGCCGGCCTCAACAAGGGCGTTGCCATCGCACGTTTCTGCGAGCACCTGGGTATCGAGCGCGAGGAGACGCTGGCGCTCGGCGATTCCGAGTCCGACTTCTACATGGCTGACCACGTGGGCACGTTCTGTTTGGTCGAGAACGGCCTGACCAGCGCCGGCGCGCCCGAGTTCCTGGATGCCTGCGATAACGCCTACGTCACGCGCGGCAAGATTGTCGACGGCTGGGCGGCAACGGCCGAGCTGCTGGTCGCGGCCCGTTCGTAGCGCGGTCCTATCGTTCTGAGCCATATCTTTTCGAGAGAGAATCTGGTGAGGTCATGTCCGATATCGAGAATCTGGCAGGTGACACACGCCCGATCGGTGTGTTCGACTCGGGCCTGGGCGGTCTGACGGTTGCACGCGCCATCGCGACGGCGCTGCCGCACGAGTCCGTCTACTACTTTGGCGACACCAAGCGCTGCCCCTACGGCACCCGCACCGAGGACGAGGTGCGCTCGTTTGCACTGCAGGCGGGCCGTTGGCTGTCGAAGCACGACGTCAAGATCATGGTCATCGCCTGCAACACGGCGACTGCAGCGGCCTTGCGTCTGGCTCAGCAGGTGCTCGACGTCCCCGTCATCGGTGTGATCGCACCGGGCGCACGCGCGGCAATCAACAGCACGCGCACACGTCGCGTGGGCGTGCTTGCCACCAACCTCACCATTCGCTCGGGCGCTTACACGCGTGCCATTCAGGACCTGGATGCCGGTGTCGACGTATACGGCTGTCCTGCTTCGAGCTTTGTCGAGGTGGTCGAGCACGAGCTCGCCTCGGGCGCGCATCTGCAGGAGCAGTGGCTCGAGAACGAGGATATCTTCGATACGCCTGCCGTGCGCGCGCTGGTCGGCGCCACGGTTGAACCGCTGCGCGACCGCGGTATCGATACCGTGGTGCTCGGCTGCACGCACTTCCCGCTGCTCGTTGGGCCCATCCGCCATGCGCTGGGACCCGGGGTACGCGTGGTGAGCTCCGCCGAGGAGACCACGCGCGAGCTGACCGATATCCTCACGCGCCGCGAGCAGCTGGCGGGCGACGCTGCCGAGCCGCAGCACCGTTTTGCCACGACGGCCGATAACATTGCCGAGTTTGCGGTGGCGGGTAGCTTTATCTTCGGCCAGCCGCTCAAGAGCATTGAGCATATCGATATCGACGAACTGAAATAGATATAAGGGCACCGACCAAAGGCTCACGTTCATCTTTTGCCGAAAGGATAGTTCCATGGAATACATGCAGGTCAACCGCGCCAACGGCCGTGCCGCCAATGAACTGCGCCCCGTCAAGCTTACTCGCGGCGTCATGAAGCACGCCCATGGCTCGTGCCTGGCTGAGTTCGGCGACACGCGCGTGCTATGTGCCGCCACAATTGAGGAGGGCGTGCCGGGCTGGCGCAAGGGCGCCAAGGCCGGTTGGGTAACGGCGGAGTACGCCATGCTGCCGGCATCGACCGGCAAGCGCTGCAAGCGCGAACACGCCAACCGCAAGGGTCGCTCCATGGAGATTGAGCGTCTGATCGGCCGTAGCCTGCGCACCGTCGTCAACATGAAGGCGCTCGGCGAGTATACCGTCACCGTCGACTGCGACGTGATTCAGGCAGACGGCGGCACGCGAACGGCGAGCATTACTGGCGCCTGGGTGGCACTGCACGACGCCCTTGCCATGTGGGTCGAGGCGGGTAAGCTCGAGCGCATCCCGCTCACGGGCCAGGTCGCCGCGATTTCCATGGGAGTTGTCGACGGTAACACCCTGCTCGACCTGGATTATTCCGAGGACAGCCATGCCGAGGTCGACATGAACCTCGTCGCCACCGACACCGGTGAGATGATCGAGCTCCAGGGCACCGGCGAGCAGGCTCCCTTCGACCGCAAGCGCCTCAATGCCCTGCTCGATTTGGGCGACAAGGGCATTGCCGAGCTCATCGAGCTCCAGCGCCAGGCCCTCGTCTAACCTGCCAAAAAGGGACAGGTTTATTTTGGCAGGTTTTATCTGGGAAAACGTCGAAGTATAAGATTGCCGCTGATTAAGGGTGGGAGAGGCCGAGGCCTCGTCGTCCTCAACACGGCATTGCTATAGAGACAAGGAGGCCAGCTATGGCACTTGAGAAGATCGACATCGACACCCTCGACCCGGCGGCGACCATCGTCGTGGCAACGGGTAACGCCCATAAGCTCACCGAGATCGAGGCCATTTTGGGCAAGGTTATGCCCGAGGTTCGCTTTGTGGCGCTCGGCCAGCTAGGTGATTTTGAGGACCCCGAGGAAAACGGCACGACGTTTTTGGAGAACGCCATCATCAAGGCGCAGGCTGCCGTCGAAGAGACGGGGCTCATGGCCATTGCCGACGATTCGGGCCTGGTCGTCGACGCGCTGGACGGTGAGCCCGGTGTGTATAGCGCGCGCTACGCGGGCGTTCACGGCGACGATGCCGCCAACAATGCCAAGCTGCTCGTGAATCTTGAGGGCGTGGCCGACGAGGACCGCACTGCGCGCTTTATGAGCGTTGTCGCGCTCATCGACACGGACGGTTTGGTCACTTATGGTGAGGGCGCCTGCGAGGGCGTTATCGCGCACGAGGGCCGCGGCGATCACGGCTTTGGCTACGACCCGCTGTTCCTGCCGGTCGACACACCGGGCAAGACCATGGCCGAGCTGACGGCGGACGAGAAGAACGCCATCAGCCATCGCTTCCATGCGCTCGAGCACCTATCCGCCAAACTGACGGGCGAGGAGTAGGCCGTGCGTGCGGTGGTGCAGCGCGTGCTCAACGCCGGCGTGACGGTCGACGGCGAGTGCGTGGGCAAAATTGGGCGCGGCTATCTGGTGCTGCTGGGCGTGGGCCACGGCGACACGCGCGCCGAGGCCGATAAGCTGTGGGGCAAGCTTCGGGGCTTGCGCATTAACGAGGACGAGAATGGCAAGACCAATCTGGCCCTTGCCGATGTCGACGGCGAGGTTCTCGTGGTGTCGCAGTTCACGCTGTTCGCCGATTGCCGTCACGGTCGCCGCCCATCGTTTACGGATGCCGGCGCTCCCGATGTCGCCAACGAGCTCTACGAGTACTTCCTGACGCTTGTGCGCGAGGACGTCGAGCACGTAGCGCATGGCATCTTCGGCGCCGACATGAAGGTCGACCTCGTCAACGACGGTCCATTCACCATCGTCTTGGACACCGATAGTCTTTAGGTTACGCGGTTTTACCAAACCGCGTAACAACTGGTCATGCGAGGTTGTCATCTGGTACGTATTTGGGATGGGGCTTATTTAACTACTTGCGTATGGCGGCAGCAGGGTGCTATAGTATTAGAGTTTTGTCTATCTTAGGGGTATTATCCCCTTTTTGAATTGCACCTTCTGGAGGCCCTGTTCATGGAAGAGATGGAAGTCAATCACGTCGACGACATCCACGAGAAGCTGACCGATATGGTGGGCGATCGCGTTAAGGTGAAGGCCAACATGGGCCGCACCCGCGTCGTCGAGCGCATGGGCACCATCAAGAGCGTCCACCCCGCCGTCTTTATCGTCGAGGTCGATGAGCGCCGCGGCCGCAAGTCGCGTCAGTCTTACCAGTATATCGATGTCCTCACCGGTCAGGTCGAGCTGTTCGACCCCGAGAGCGGCGAGCATATCTTCACCCCGCTCGGCAATCAGCTCGAGGAGCACTAACGGTGACCGATTGGTCCCTGACTCTTTCCGCGCCGGCAAAGATCAACCTCTACCTGGGGGTTCATACCGAGCGTGATGACCGCGGCTACCACAAGGTCGATTCCCTGATGGCAGCCGTCGGTCTTGCCGATACCGTGACGGTCGCCCCGGCACAGGAGCTGACCGTACAGACGGTTCCGGCATCCGATTTTCCCATGCAAAAGAATACCGCGTATCGTGCTGCTGCCGCTATGGCTGAGCACTATGGTCGCGAGGCCAACGTTTGCGTGACGATCGAGAAGCACATCCCGCTGTGTGCCGGCTTGGGCGGTCCTTCGACGGATGCTGCGGCGGTCATTGTCGCCTTGGCAGAGATTTGGGGTATCGACCGCAACGATCCCGCGCTGGACGACATCGCGCGCGGCATCGGCGCCGACGTTTCCTTCTTTTTGCATGCCAGCCCTGCGTTTTACGTGGGCGGGGGAGACGTGCTGGCAACTGAGTACCCCGCACTGCCCGCGACGCCCGTCGTGCTGGTCAAGCCGCGCGAGGCAAGCGTTTCAACAATTGAAGCTTATCGACGTTTTGACGAGGCCCCGGTGCCTGCAGACAAGCCCGGCGCGATAGCTTCTGCCTTGCGTGCTGGTGATGCCGAGACGGCATATGCGCTCATCCATAACAACCTGGGTGTCATTTCCGCACAGATGGAGCCGCAGATCCAAACGGTCCTCGACTGGCTGCGCGCGCAGGACGGTACCGTTGCCGTGAACGTGTGCGGATCGGGCGCCTGCTCGTTTGCCATTTGCGACACCGCCGCCACGGCCGAAAGGCTTGCCGACGCTGCCCAGCAAAACGGCTGGTGGTCCTGCGCGACGGAGCTCATTCCCAACACGGTTCGCATCGAAGCGCCAAAGAAATAAAAATTTCTCTAGCACGCGGCGAAAATCTTTGTTACTATAGTCGAGCTAACGGGTTGTGGCTCAGTTTGGTAGAGCACTGCGTTCGGGACGCAGGGGTCGCTGGTTCAAATCCAGTCAACCCGACCAGAGCATGAGGAGGGACCGCTTCTTGCGGTCCCTTTTTTTAGCTATTGTTGTGATACCGCGACACCCGCGGTATACTCATTCGAGCTTGTCTCGCTGTATTGTGGAGGTCTACATGTTTGGACTGAGGGCTCCTGAGCTCATCATTATTCTCGTTGTTGTCCTGATTATCTTCGGGCCCAAGAACCTGCCGAAGCTCGGCAAGTCCCTCGGCTCTACCGTCAAGAATATCCGCGAGGGTATGGAGGGCGACGATAAGGGCGAAACCAAGCAGGCCGAGGAGGTTGTGGTCGAGGAGTCCAAGGAGGACAAGGAGATCGCAGAGCTCGAGGCCAAGCTCGCTGCCGCCAAGCAAAAGAAGGCAGAGGACAGCGACGCGGACGCAGAGTAGTCCCATCCCTTTGGGGTGAGCACCTGACCGGCTTGCCCGCAGGCTAGCCGGTCTTTTTCGTTTTTGTTGACAGTTGATCGTTACATCATAGTTGGGGAGATATCCGTATGGACGCAAGCCAGATCGTACTGACCGCTGAGGGCCGCCAGAAGCTCGTCGAGGAGCTCGCTTGGCGTGAGGGCGATTACGCCAAGGAGATCGTCGAGGACATCAAGGAAGCCCGCGCGTTCGGCGACCTTTCGGAGAACTCCGAGTACGATGCCGCCAAGGACAAGCAGGCCCAGAACGCCGCTCGTATCGCCGAGATCCAGGCCATCCTCGCCAACGCTCAGGTCGCTGCCAGCACGGGCGACCTGACCGTCTCCATTGGCTCGACTGTTACCCTGGTCGACCCCAACGGTGAGCTCATCGAGGTCACGCTTGTCGGTACTACCGAGACCAACTCGCTCGAGCACAAGATCTCCAACGAGTCTCCGGTCGGCCACGCCATCATTGGTCATGGCGAGGGCGACTCCGTCGAGGTCGTTACGCCTTCCGGCAAGACCCGCATCTACACCATCGCCAAGATCGCACGCTAGACCACGGTCCCGCGTAAAGGTATGTTTTCGCTCCCTGGGACCGAATCCTGGGGAGCGTTTTAGTTTGAGGAGCTAACTATGGCAGAAAACCAGAACGCAGCCGATCAGGCATCGACGCTCAACGACGAGCGCGCCACCCGCCTGGCCAAGCGTGCCTCCCTGTTCGAGACGGGCCAGAACCCGTACCCCGAGCACTCCGAGATTGAGGACTACGTCGTCGACATCGAGACTAAGTACGCCGAGCTCGCTGATGGCGAGGACACCGAGGACGTCGTGAAGATCGGCGGCCGTGTGGTCGCCAAGCGCGGTCAGGGTAAGATCATGTTCATCGTCGTGCGCGACGCGACCGGCGAGATCCAGCTGTTCTGCCGCATCAACGATATGGACGAGGCCGCCTGGAATACGCTCAAGGCCCTCGACCTTGGCGATATCCTGGGCGTGACCGGCGTAGTCGTGCGCACCAAGCGTGGCCAGCTTTCCGTTGCCCCCAAGAGCGCGACGCTGCTCTCCAAGGCCGTTCGCCCGCTGCCCGAGAAGTTCCACGGTCTCTCCGACAAGGAGACCCGCTATCGTCAGCGCTATGTCGACCTGATCGCCAACGACGACGTTCGCGAGACCTTCCGCAAGCGCTCGCAGATCCTCTCCACGTTCCGCCGCTTTATGGAGTCCGACGGCTACATGGAGGTCGAGACCCCCATCCTGCAGACCATCCAGGGCGGAGCTACTGCCAAGCCGTTCATCACGCACTTCAACGCGCTCGATCAGGAGTGCTACCTGCGTATCGCCACCGAGCTGCACCTCAAGCGCTGCATCGTCGGCGGCTTTGAGCGCGTGTTCGAAATCGGTCGTATCTTCCGCAACGAGGGCATGGACCTTACCCACAATCCCGAGTTCACCACGATGGAGGCCTACCGCGCCTTCTCCGATCTCGAGGGCATGAAGGCACTCGCCCAGGGTGTCATTAAGGCCGCTAACAAGGCTATCGGCAACCCCGAGGTTATTGAGTACCAGGGCCAGACCATTGACCTGTCCGGTGAGTGGGCCAGCCGTCCCATGACCGATATCGTCTCTGACGTGCTCGGCAAGCAGGTCACCATCGACACGCCGGTCGAGGAGCTTGCTGCCGCCGCACGCGAGAAGGGCCTGGAGATCAAGCCCGAGTGGACCGCCGGCAAGATCATCGCCGAGATCTATGACGAGCTGGGCGAGGACACCATCGTCAACCCCACCTTCGTGTGCGATTACCCCATCGAGGTTAGCCCGCTTGCCAAGCGCTTTGAGGATGACCCGCGTCTGACCCATCGCTTTGAGCTGGTCATCGCCGGCCACGAGTACGCGAACGCGTTCTCCGAGCTCAACGACCCGGTCGACCAGGCCGAGCGCTTTGCCGCCCAGATGGCCGAGAAGGCGGGCGGCGACGACGAGGCTATGGAGTACGACGAGGACTACGTGCGCGCTCTCGAGTACGGCATGCCTCCCGCGGGCGGCATCGGCATCGGTATCGACCGCGTGGTCATGCTGCTCACCAACCAGGCTTCCATCCGCGACGTGCTGCTGTTCCCGCACATGAAGCCCGAGAAGGGTTTCCAGTCTGGTGCCGCCGCTGCCAAGGCTGCCGAGGCCGGCAACGCCGCAAGCCCGTTCGTCAAGCCGCTCAAGCCCACGCTCGATTACTCCAAGATCGCCGTTGAGCCGCTGTTCGAGGAGTTCGTAGACTTCGATACCTTCTCCAAGAGCGATTTCCGCGCCGTGAAGGTCAAGGCATGCGAGGCCGTCAAGAAGTCCAAGAAGCTGCTGAACTTTACGCTCGACGACGGCACCGGCACCGACCGCACCATCCTCTCCGGTATTCACGATTACTACGAGCCCGAGGACTTGGTCGGCAAGACCCTGCTCGCCATCACCAATCTGCCTCCGCGCAAGATGATGGGTATCCCCAGCTGCGGCATGCTCATCAGTGCCATCCACGAGGAGGAGGGCGAGGAACGTCTCAACCTGATTCAGCTCGACGCTTCCATCCCTGCCGGCGCAAAGATGTACTAACTAGTTACGCGGTTCTACGAACCGCGTAACGGCTCGACGCTGCGCGGGCCGCATTTGGACAATCTGACGTTCAACTTCAAGGGCGCGACCAGAAGGTCAGCGCCCTTTCGTTTCACGTCACCTTGTCTCAAATGCGGCCCGCTCGCTGACTTATACTCAACCTATGGTGTCATCTCGCCCCAAAGGCACCTTGCTCGCTCTGACGGGTTTTCGCTGTCGTTGCCAAAACATCGGCGTTGCCAGGGTAGTCATTGGGGACGTTCTTGTTTGACTAGTCGTTTAAGAACGTCCCCAACGACTACTCTGAGTTGCGGTGAAATAGGGACTGAATTGCGCCTTTGGAGGCCAAAACAGTCCGCATTCCACCGCAACATTTCTTGGGTCCGACGGTGGCCGCCGCCTTGAGCTTCGTGCGTGGACGACAAACGTCTCTTTTATGGTTCCTTTAACTGCTGCTGTCTACGATGGGAGTGACCAGAAGGAAGGAAGCGCCAATCATGGATGATGCGAGCGAGCGGGCTATCGAAGACGATATGCTCGACCAGTTCAATTTCTTTGATGAAGAGGATGAGGAGCTGGCGGACCATCGCAATCCTGCGCCGCTCGATTCCTTTGACCTTGTGGACGATAGGCCGAATGAGGACAAGGACCTGGCGAAAGACGAGCCGAAGGACAAGCCGAACATGCTGCGACCCGACTCGTGGCCTTCGATCCTCCCGCAGCACCATGGTGTCCGTGCCGGAGCCCTCCACATGAAGACCGACTGGCGCCAGATCGTGACGGCAGGCGATGAGCTTGCCGTCGATGCGCCACTTACCGACAAATCATCCATCATTTGCCGCACCGGTATGCTTATGCTCGCGAGCGGAACGGGTGCCTGGCGTGTACGCGATACCATGAATCGCGTCGCCGCCGTACTTGGTGTCACCATCCACGTTGACTTAAGTCTCCTGTCGTTTGAGTGTACTTGTATCGAAGATGGTCACTGCTTTAACGAGGTCGTCAGCTTGCCCACAACGGGCGTCAACACCCATCGCATTTGGATGATGGAGAGCTTCTTAAAGGAAATCGAGATTTACGGGCGCCGGTTTACCGTGCATGAGTACCATGAGTTGCTCAAGACCGTTGAGAGCTCGAAGCCCGATTACGCTCCCTGGCAACAGGGCCTTGCGGCAGCCTGTGCTTGCGGCGCCTTCGTCTTTTTGCTCGGCGGCGGCCCTATCGAGATGGCCTGTGCATTTGTGGGCGCTGGTGTCGGCAACTTTGCTCGCTCCCATATTCTCAAGCAGGGCCTTGGCCAGTTTAGCGCGCTGACGATCGGCGTTGCACTCGCTTGCGTCTCGTATCTGCTGGCATTGCTCGGCCTTGGCCAGGTCATACCGGGGGCAATGTCGCACCAAGAAGGCTATATCGGCGCCATGCTCTTTGTGATCCCCGGCTTTCCTCTCATTACGGCAGGTCTCGACATCGCTAAGCTCGACATGCGAAGCGGCATTGAGCGTCTTTCGTATGCTGTGTCGATTATTGTGATGGCGACCCTCGTAGGTTGGATGGTTGCCGAGTGTGTGGGACTGGCGCCGGATGACTTTGCCCCGCTCGGGCTCTCACCGTTGGCTCTTACACTCTTGCGTGTGGTGATGAGCTTTGTCGGAGTATTTGGCTTCTCGGTTATGTTCAACAGCCCGGTAAAGATGGCAGCGGCGGCAGGGCTCATCGGCGCCGTGTCTAATACCTTGCGCCTTACGCTCGTCGATGCGCCGACGCTGTTTCCCTTCCTGGGTCTGAGTGCGGGCATGCCTCCTGAGGCGGCTGCGTTTACCGGCGCGTTGGTATCGGGGCTGCTCGCGAGCTTAGCCGAAATCAAGCTCACCTACCCACGCATCGCCCTCACGGTGCCATCGATTGTCATTATGGTGCCGGGCTTGTATCTCTATCGCTCGATGTATTACATGTGCACCTTCGACACGATCAATATGCTCGGCTGGTTTGTGCGTGCAGTGCTCATCGTGGCGTTTCTGCCCGTTGGTTTGGGTGTGGCGCGTACGCTCACCGACCCTCGCTGGCGCCACACCAGCTAATTGGTGCAAGGGGGACAGGTTACTTTGCACCAAATGAGTTGCGATGAAATAGGGACTGAATTGCTGCTTAAAGGGTCAAAACAGTCCGTATTCCACCGCAACTTATGGGGTCGGGGGATTATTGGTGCCCTGCATCTTCATAAACTCAACGCTTACGAAGCGCGGGGTTTTCGTGCTAGGCTGGTTTCACCACATAAGTAGTCGCAGACGCACGTACCACGGGCGGGCGAGATGAAGTCCTTGGATCTCCATCTCGCCCGCCCGTTTTTGTTGACAGCGCCGCGGCGCAACACGGAAAGGAATCTGCCCTTTATGCCTATCAACAAACGAGAGAGCCTGCTGTTCACCTTTATCATGTGCTTTTGCATGGTGCTCTGGATGAGCATCTACAACGTTGCCCTGCAGCATGGGGCCATCAACGGCGAGGTTGTTGCCGCCGCGTGGCTCGGCTTCCCCGTTGCCTACATTTTTGCCATGTGCTGCGACTGGTTTGTTGCCAGCCCCCTTGCCAAGGGTTTCGCTTTTAAATTCCTGGTCACGCCGGGTAAGAGCTCGCCGCTTGCCATGACGCTCGCCGTCAGCTCCTGCATGGTCGTTCCCATGGTCATCATCATGTCGCTTTACGGCGCGTGCGAAGGCCTGTTCCATATGCCCGGCGGCCCGCTTGCCAATTTGCAGATGCTGCCGATGATGTGGCTCGTCAACATTCCGCGCAACTTTATCATGGCCCTGCCCTGGAACCTGCTGGTGGCTGGTCCGGTTGCTCGCTTTGTCTTCCGCCGCGCCTTCCCCATGGGAACCGTCTTTGAAGAGCAGCATATGGAGCTCGTGCGCATGCCGGGCGCTCCCGCCGCCGATGCCGCCGGCGACGTTGCCGAGGGTATGGACATCGAGCCCGCCTGCTAGATAGCAACTCAAAACCAAACCGCCAAACGGACCCGAGCGATTCCTTTTTTGTAGACGTTGTCGCGCGGCTACGGGTGGGAAAGGTCCCAACGGTTAACATATACTCCATATGGGTAAAGAGACCAAAGCGCTGCCGCGGGGCGGCGCTTTGCGTTTGAAAAACTAGCTCGTCTAAGAGGAACTAGCATGTTAGACCGTTTTACCGATCGTGCGCGCAAGGTCATGTCCATGGCCAAGCAGGAGGCGCTCGATCTTCACTCAAATAAGGTGGGCACCGAGCATCTGCTGCTCGCGCTTGCCAAGGAGGACGAGGGCATTGCCGCCGAGGCACTGCGCTCGCTCGATATCTCCTACGACGACATCATGGATACCCTCAAGGAGGTCCAGACCACGGTTCCCGAGCCCAGCGAGGAGACCGAGGCTGCCAAGCTCGCCTTTACGCCGCTCGTCATCAGCGTGATGGAGCGCTCCTTCCGCGTGGCGCGCGAGAACAACCAGACCTACGTGTCGACCGAGCACCTGCTCATCGGTATCGTCGAAGAGGGCAACGGCATGGCCATGGACATCCTCATGCGCCTGGGTGTGTCGTCCGCCTCCATCAAAAAGGCTATCGAGAAGCTCACCGCCAAGGATCAGGACAAGAAGCGTCCGCTCGCCGGCGCCGGTGCTGGTCGTCCCGGTGCGGGCCTGCCGTTCTTTAGCGGCTCGGATGCCTCTCAGCAAAAGGGGAGTGGCACCGACACGCTTAAGCAGTTCGCCACCAACCTTACGCAGAAGGCCCGCGACGGCGAGCTCGACCCCGTGATCGGTCGCGAAAAGGAAGTCCAGCGCATGATGGAGATCCTTTCGCGCCGCACCAAGAACAACCCGCTCATTCTGGGCGACCCCGGCGTGGGCAAGACGGCCATCGTCGAGGGCCTGGCTCAGCAGATCGCAGCCGGCGACGTGCCCGAGAACCTCATGAACCAGAATATCTGGACGCTCGACCTGCCGGGCCTCGTTGCGGGCGCCAAGTATCGCGGTGAGTTTGAGGAGCGCCTCAAGAACGTGATCCAGGAGGCCACCGAAGCCGACGACGTCATCCTGTTCATCGACGAGATGCACACCATCATCGGTGCCGGTTCTGCCGAGGGCTCCATCGACGCGAGCTCCATGCTCAAGCCCGTGCTCGCGCGTGGTGCCTTCCAGATTATCGGCGCCACCACGGCCGAGGAATTCCGCAAGTACCTCACCAAGGACCCGGCCTTTGAGCGCCGCTTCCAGACCATCGATGTCGAGGAGCCGAGCGTCGAGGACACGGTCAAGATCCTGACCGCGCTCAAGCCACGCTACGAGGAGCACCACCATGTGCGCTATACGCAGGGTGCTATCGAGGCCGCCGCGAACCTTTCCAACCGCTACATCCAGGATCGCTTCCTGCCCGATAAGGCCATCGACCTCATTGACGAGGCCGGTGCCCGCGCTCGCATCGCCGCGAATCGTGCACCCGAGCCGGTGCGAGAGGCCGAGCATCGCATCGAGGAGCTCAAGGCCGCCGCGCAGGAGGCCACCGAGAGCGACGACATGAACAAGGCCGCCGAGATCACCGAGCAGCAGAAGGCTGCCGAGATTGAACTCGCCGAGGCCAAGGCTGCCTGGACGGCCGAGCTCGACGCCAGCCCGCTCACCATCGATGTCTCCCAGATCGCCGATATCGTGTCCGTGACCTCGGGCGTGCCGGTGTCCTCGCTTACCGAGAGCGAGAGCCGTCGCCTGCTGCAGGCCGAAAGCGTGCTCAAGACGCGCATCATCGGTCAGGATGAGGCTGTCGAGGCGGTCGCCAAGGCCGTACGCCGCAGCCGCTCGCCGCTCAAGGATCCGCGTCGCCCCGGCGGCAGCTTTATCTTCCTGGGTCCCACCGGCACGGGCAAGACCGAGCTCGCCAAGACGCTTGCCGAGTACCTCTTTGGCAGCAAGGACGCGCTCATCAGCTTCGACATGTCCGAGTTTGGCAGTGAGTTCGAGGTCTCCAAGCTCATCGGTAGCCCTCCGGGTTACGTTGGTCACGACGAGGGCGGCCAGCTCACCAAGGCCGTTCGTCGCCACCCGTACTCGGTCGTGCTGTTCGACGAGATCGAGAAGGCACACCCCGACATCTTCAACATTTTGTTGCAGGTGCTGGAGGAGGGCCGCCTGACCGATAGCCAGGGCAAGACGGTCGATTTCCGCAACACCGTGATCATCATGACGTCCAACGTGGGCGCCCGCGAGATTGCGCAGGATGCAAGCGTTGGCTTTGGCACCACCGGCGAGCAGGGTCTCACCTCGAGTGAGATCCGCGGCCGCGCCATGGGCGAGCTCAAGCGCCTGTTCCGTCCCGAGCTGCTCAACCGTATCGACGACATCGTGGTGTTCCAGAAGCTCTCGGGCGAGAATCTCACCAAGATCGCTCACCTGCTGGTGGACGACCTGCGTCAGCGTTTGATTGCCAACGGCATGAACATCAAACTCACCGATGCGGCCTATGACAAGATCGTGGCCGAGGGCACCGACCTCACCAACGGTGCGCGTCCGCTGCGCCGTGCTATTCAAAAGCTCATCGAGGACCCGCTGTCCGAGGAGCTTCTGGCCGGCGAGTGGGGCGAGGGCGATACCGTCCTGTGCGACGTGGCCGATGGCAAGTTTGTCTTTAGCCACGGCACCGGCGAAATTCCGGCGCCGCGTCCGGCGGGCACGCTCGGCGGCGATACCGCTCCGGCGGCACCGCACACCGGAAACGCCGCACCCGTAGGTGGCGGCGTGAGCTCGGGTCCCGGCGGCATGATGCAAGCCGGTTCCGGCGCGCTGTAGGGCGTAACAAAACCTTGTGTCCACGAGGGCGTTCCAAAGGAGCGCCCTTTTTCTGTTGAAAAGGTCCCTTCGTTCAAAGTAAATCTCATTAAACATACTAATGGCGTATGCATAAACGTTGATCAAGCGTTGAGGTTGGTTGAAGGGTCAAACGTCCCTTCGGCGCGGCTCGTCTAACCTGCTTTATCTTAATAAAGTGGCGTTTCCCCGCCGTTAGCCGATGATGCAAGGGCGCTCGGCGTTTTCGACTGGTTTATGCACGCAAAGTCTGGGAATATACAAGTCGCATGTCTTACTGTCTAATCAGTTGCGCCAAGGAGGCACCATGGATTACAAGATCACCGGCTACGAGCCCGCTCAGCTGTTCCATTTCTTTGAGGAGGTCAGCGCGATCCCCCGTGGGTCTGGCAACGAGAAGGGCATCAGCGATTTCCTGGTTGCGTTTGCCAAGGAGCGCGGCCTCGATGTGTACCAGGACGAGGTCTACAACGTCATCATTCGCAAGCCCGCTTCTGCCGGCGCCGAGAATGCCCCGACCGTGATGCTACAGGGCCACATCGATATGGTGTGCGACAAGTTGGGCTCTGTTGAGCACGACTTTACGACCGACGGTATCGACCTGGTCGTCAAGGACGGCGTCCTCACCGCTAACGGCACCACTCTGGGCGCCGACAACGGTATCGCCGTCGCTCTGATGCTCACTGTTCTCGATGACGATTCGATCGTTCACCCCGCCCTCGAGTGCGTATTCACCACCGACGAGGAGACTGGCCTGGTCGGCGCCGAGACGCTCGACAAGTCCCAGATTAGCGCCCGCACCATGATTAACCTTGACTCCGAGGAAGAGGGCGTGGCCACCGTCAGCTGCGCCGGCGGCGTCGTTGTTACCTACACCTGCCCCATCGTGCGCGAGCACAAGACCGGCAGCACCCTCACGCTCGACATCTCCGGCCTACTGGGTGGTCATTCCGGCAACGATATCAACCTGGAGCGCGGCAACGGCAACCTCATCATGGCCCGCATCATCGACCGCCTGATGGTCGCCGGCGAGCCCGCCATCGTCAGCTTTAACGGCGGCACTAAGGACAACGCCATCAACCGTGAGTGCAAGGCCGAGCTGGTTTACGCCGACCACGCTGCCGCCGAGGCCGCGGCCCAGATCGCAAAGGACATCATCGCCGACGTCACTGCCGAGCTCGAGGTCTTCGACCCCGGCTTTACCTGCACCGTCGAGATTGCCGACGACGCCGAGGTCGAGGCCATGGACCAGAAGTCCGCGCTTGCCCTCATCCGCGCCCTGCGTCTTGCCCCTAACGGCGTGATCCGCCGCAACGTCGCCACCGACGGCTCCGTCGAGGTTTCCTCCAACATCGGCGTGGTCGCCACCTCGGATAACGAGGTCAAGATCATGCTGTCCCCGCGCTCCTCGATCACCTCGCTGCAGAACGAGTTCAAGGACCGCCTGCAGACGCTGGCCGATGTCTTGGGCTTCGACGCCAAGTTCGAGTTCGAGTATCCCGGCTGGAGCTATGCCGAGCATTCGCCGGTCCGCGACGTCTTTGTCGAGAGCTATCGCGAGCTCTTTGGCTCCGAGCTGCGCATCGAGTCCATTCACGCCGGCCTTGAGTGCGGCCTGTTTGCCGAGGCCCTGCACGGCCTGGACGCCATCGCCGTGGGCCCGACGCTCTCCGATGTCCACACCCCGGACGAGAGCATGGAGCTCGCTTCTGCCGAGCGCTTCTACGAGCTGCTCATCGACGTCCTCAAGCGCCTTGCCGCGTAAAGGTTGCGCTAGCAGCAGTCCGAGCCACGTGCTAGCGGATTGCAGATGACATTACGAGAGGGGACACCCGGTCTTTTGCGACAGGTGTCCCCTCTCTTCTTTTAAGAAATGGGAAATTGATTGGCGTCTAGCCCATATCCGCCCTGATGAGGTCGAGGGTTCGCTGGCAGTTTTCGCGGACGGGGCCGAGCATATGCTCGCGCAGGTCCGCCATGCCGGGCAGGTCGGCGTATTCGTCCATGACCTCTTCCATGCAAATGGGTACCTCGTAGGCGAGGTCCATCATGGTCGCAAAGCAAAACTTCTCGGATAGCCCGGCATCGGTGAGCGCCGTCTCCAGCGCGGGGTCGCCCATACCGTGGTATCGGCGGATAGCACCTGGACCGATGCGCCCCACACGATTTTCGCCGCCAACGCTCATGGCAAGGCGTGCTTTTCGCCGCATGCGTTCGTATGCCAGACCCGATGCAACATCGTACATGGGTGCGAGCGCCGCGTTTGTGCCTTTGCCTAGGATGAGCGAGTAATTTTTAGCGTGCGCATCGGGTGCTCCGATAATGGCGTTATAGAACAACATATAAGTAAAGAGCACAAGATTCATGTGGTGGGGGACCGTGCTAATCAGCCTTTCTTGAATGTCTCGCGTTGTTGGTCCTCCATCGGCGGTGTATTTCTGGCTTGGCAATACACCGAGCGCCTGGCAAAAGTCCTCCTGATGCAGCCTTTCGATGTTTCCCCTGGCATCGACCGTTCTGTCGTAGCGTTCAACGACGAGTGCGTCCTCGTCTTCGAATGTGCAATAGGAGACGTTGGCAGTTGGAATGCCAACACGCTGAGCTGTTTTCATGCAAACGAATTCGTTTAAGGCCTGATGCTTAAACCCTACGACACCATTTTTGAAGATATGGGTAGTGGGGGATGACCCTAGACATTCGCACCATTGGCCATCATGCCAAGCTAGCGCAAATTTGCCTTGGTTGCCGCCCAGGGACCAGCTTTCGTTGGAGCCCATCCATGTTGCTCTTTCGTCGTCGCGAATTGCTTTGAGCTTGTGGGCGATTTGAGAATTGGTAAGCGGGCGGTATGCCGAGACCCTGCCGCGGGCGGCGTTTAATTGATCGGTTTGACAAAACTGAACGGCGCCCGCGCAGTCAAGACCGATATGACACAAGAGAGTGACGGGGTTGTTGGATGCAACGTCATACTCAGCGGCAATAGCGCGACGTTGCTCTTGGCTGTCGGGCAAAAGGCCAAACAGGAACGGGCGGACGATGTTATGGCCATACGTGCGATTGGAAAGCGGCATTGTTAGCGATAGCGGTGCTCCACAGTAGGTTGGGGCGTACACAAAGCTGCAGAGTCCTTGCTTGTCTTGCCGTAGTGTGCCGGCGATTTCGCCACAAATGAGGGTTGTAAGTTCCATCGCCGCCATTTATTTCACAACCTTACAGCCAAAGGAGAGGTCCGAAGTGCCGGAAAGGCCTTGTTCGGCTGCAATTTGCGCCAGCAAGGCACCGTAGGAAGATGGCGTTCCTTGTCGAGGGGGCCGTCTGCCTGCGCTCGGCTTTGACAGGGCATTTGAGTTCGCGATACGGAGGTCCGCTTCCGTCGCTGGCTGTTTGGCGGGCGATGTGATGGAGTCGTTATCGCTCTGAACAAAGAGTCCTATGCCGAGTGTGTTAAAGACAGCCAGCAGCTTGTCGAGTCGAATGCCGGTGGCGTCTCCTAGCTCGAGCGATGCGAGCAGGCGCTCCGAAACACCGGCCTTTTTAGCGAGGGCGGCACGGGTGAGACCCTGAGCCTCGCGTGCCTGACGCACGTAGATGCCAGCTTGGCGCGGTGTGGTGATGGGAAGGGTGTCCACGGCGATCTCCTAACGTGCAGACTTTTGCATATCAGTATGACATGCAAAAGTCTGCATGAAAAGGCATTATGCAAAACTCTGCATGAGACCTCTACATTGACGTTGAGCTTATGAGAAGCGTTTTTATATCGCGAGAATCCCCAGATGCTCAAGCAAGATCTTAAGCCCGATGAGGATGAGCACGATGCCACCCACGATGGTGGCGGGTTTTTCGTAGCGCGCGCCAAAGGTGTGGCCGATCGCTACGCCGGCGACGGAGAAGATAAACGTTGTGACGCCGATAAGCGATACAGCGGGAACGATGTCAACCGAGAGCGCCGCAAATGAGATGCCCACGGCTAGGGCGTCGATTGAGGTGGCGATGGCGAGGATCAGGTACTCGCCCAGATCAATCTTTTCGGCATCCTTGCCGTCGCCTTCATCCTCGTCCTCGGTAAAGGCCCCCCACAGCATTTTGCCGCCGATGAAGGCGAGCAGAATAAAGGCGATCCAGTGGTCGATGGGTCCGATGATGCCCATGAATTGACTGCCAAGCGCCCATCCGATTACGGGCATGCCGGCCTGAAAGCCGCCAAAGAACAGGCCGAGCACCGCGGCGACTTTAAGGTTGATCTTCTTCATGCCAAGGCCCTTGCAGATGGATACGGCAAAGGCGTCCATCGAAAGGCCAACGGCGAGCAACACAAGCTCTGCGAGTCCCATAGTCTGGCTCCCTCTCTGCGGGCAGGCCCGCGTGTACTTCTGACGGGGGAGCAACAAAAAAGACCCGTGGCGTACGCGCTGCGCGTACAACCACGAGTCTCGTTCATTAAGGCAAGCCAGACCGTTTCGGCCAGTATGTTGACTTGCCGCGCCACCGGAGGCGAACCCGGTCACGCGACTACTCCCTCATTAATGTGAATCCCGATGCTACCACATGAACAGCTCATTTGGGTTGAGGCTCTCAGCGGTGTTCGCTCATTCTGTAAGCATCGGATTTCGCGAGCGTCGTGGGGACAAACCGTGAGAAACTATTTAGCGTTTATGGAGCGTATACGATGGGAGCGATGCCTTGGATAAGAACGAGCTGCAAAAGCGTATGGAACAGGCTATTCGCCTGACTGCCCCCGGTCAGCCGATTCGCACCGCCCTCGACATGATCATTGCTGGTCACCTGGGCGCCCTTATCTGCGTCGGCGACACCGAAAACGTGCTCGCTGCTGGTAACGACGGCTTCCCGCTCAACATTTCGTTTACCTCGAACCGCCTGTTCGAGCTTTCCAAGATGGACGGCGCCATCGTTATCGATGGCGACCTCACCCAGATCCTGCGCGCCAACTTCCACCTCAATCCCGATCCCTCGCTCGCCACGAGTGAGACAGGTATGCGTCACCGCACCGCCGCTCGTATGTCGGTGCTCACCGACGCCATCGTGATCTCGGTCTCGGCCCGTCGTGCCGTCGTCAACGTGTACGTTCACGGCAAGAGCTACGAGATCCAACCCGTCACCACCATCATGAGCTCGGTCAACCAGCTCGTCGCCACGCTCCAGACTACCCGTCAGTCGCTCGATCGCTCCCTGCTGCGCCTGACGGCCCTCGAGCTCGACGACTACGTTACGCTCGCCGACATTACCGGTATTTTCTCGAGCTTCGAGATCATGCAGCAGGCAAAGACCGAGCTTAAGGATTGCATCGTCAAGCTGGGTAACCAGGGCAAGCTCGTGCAGATGCAGCTCGAGCAGCTCGCCGGCTCCAGCATGGATACCGAGTACGACCTGATGATCCGCGACTATGCAAGTGATTCCTCCGAGGCAAACGCCGAGAAGATTCGCGCTGAGCTTGCTCGTATGACGCCCAAGGACCTGTCCGACCCACAGCATGTGGCGGCGGTTCTGGGTTACGACGACCTGGACGAGGACTCCGTCATGACGCCGCTGGGCCTGCGCACGCTTTCGCGCGTGTCCGTCGTGCGTGACGGCGTGGCCGAGAAGATCGTCGACGAGTACGGCTCGCTGCAGGAACTCATGGATGATATCAGCGAGGATCCGGAGCGCCTGGGCGACTTTGGCGTCAACAACCCTGCCATTCTTGCGGACTCCCTGTACCGCATGAAGGGCACCAAACAGGGGAACGCATAATGGCGCCCGTATGTGCCGTGGTCGTTGCCGGTGGCAGCGGCCAGCGCTTTGGAAATCCCGGTGGCAAGCAGCTCGTTAACGTGGCGGGCCGTCCGCTCATGAGCTGGTCCATCCGCGCGTTCGATCGTAGCGACAAGGTCGGCCACATCGTGGTGGTGTGTCCTGCCGAGCGCCGTGCCGAGATGCGCCGCCTGGCCATCGACCCGTTTGACTATGACACGCCCATCAGCTTTGCCGATGCCGGCGATACCCGTCAGGATTCCACCCGTGCCGGCGTGCATGCGGTTCCGGCGGGTTTCGAATATGTCGCCATCCACGACGGCGCTCGTCCGCTTATCACGACCGAGGCCATCGATCATGCTATCGATGTGCTCGTGGGCGACCGCTCGCTCGACGGTGTCGTGTGCGGCCAGCCCGCGATCGACACACTCAAGATCGTCGATGGCGATAATATCGTCGAGACGCCGCCGCGTGAGCTCTACTGGGCAGCGCAGACGCCGCAGATCTTTAGCGTCGACGCCATGAAGCGCGCTCACGCCGCTGCTATCGCCGAGGGCTTTATCGGTACCGACGATTCATCGCTGGTCGAGCGCATGGGCGGGCACGTTCGCTGTGTCCAGAGCCCGCGCGATAACCTTAAGGTGACGGTGCCCGAGGACCTGCGTCCCGTAACCGCGATTCTGCTCGGCCGCATGGCCGAGGGAGAGGACCTTCCCCATGTTCAGTAACCTGCGCATTGGCCACGGCTACGACGTCCACCGTCTGGTGGAGGGGCGTCGATGTATCATCGGCGGGGTCGATATTCCCTACGAGCGCGGCCTGCTGGGCCACTCGGATGCCGATGTGCTCGCGCATGCGCTGGCCGACGCCATCCTGGGCGCCTGCCGCGGGGGAGACATCGGTAAGTTGTTCCCCGACACCGATCCCGCCTATGAGGGCGCCGATTCGATGGTGTTGCTTGCCCGCGTAATGGACTATGCGCGCGAGCTGGGCTTTGAGTTTGTCGATGCCGATTGCACCATTGCCTGCCAGCAGCCCAAGATCACCCCGCACCGCGATGCCATGCGCGCCAACCTTGCCCGTGCCCTGGGCGTTGACGTCGAAAACGTGGGCGTCGCCGCCACCACGACCGAAAAGCTCGGTTGGGAAGGTCAGGGCGAGGGGATTGGCGCCTGGGCCGTCTGCCTGTTACAGAAAACCGTTAAGGAGTAACGAATGCGTATCTACAACAGCGCTACCCATAAAAAGGAAGAGTTCCAGCCCATCGAGTCCGGCAAGGTCCGCATGTACGTGTGCGGCCCCACGGTCTACGACAACATCCACATCGGCAACGCCCGCACGTTCATCAGCTTTGACGTGATTCGTCGCTGGCTCATCGCGAGCGGCTACGAGGTCACGTTCGCCCAGAACCTCACCGATGTCGATGACAAGATCATCAAGCGCGCCAACGAGCAGGGCCGTACGGCTGCCGAGGTCGCGACGGAGTTTTCCGACAAGTTCATCGGCGTCATGCGCGCCGCCAACGTGCTCGACCCCGATGTGCGCCCCCGCGCCACCAAGGAGATCGGCCCCATGATCGCCATGATCAAGACGCTTATTGAGCAGGGCCACGCTTACGCAGCCGATAACGGCGATGTGTATTTTGCCGTGCGCAGCGATCCCAACTATGGTCAGGTTTCGGGCCGCAACATCGACGACCTCATGGTCGGCGCGCGCATCGAGGAGAACGAGGACAAGAACGACCCGCTCGACTTTGCCCTGTGGAAGGCCGCCAAGCCCGGCGAGCCCAGCTGG
Organism: uncultured Collinsella sp.; assembly: GCA_934617135.1. Lineage (GTDB taxonomy): Bacteria > Actinomycetota > Coriobacteriia > Coriobacteriales > Coriobacteriaceae > Collinsella. The sequence goes on from CAKTUC010000005.1 coordinate 25,623, forward strand.
CCGAGCCCCTGGGGCGAGGGCCGTCCCGGTTGGCACACCGAGTGCGCCGCCATGGTGCATCGCTACCTGGGCACTCCGATCGACATCCACGGCGGCGGCTCCGACCTTGCCTTCCCGCATCACGAAAACGAGTGCGCCCAGGCCACCTGCGCCTGGCACCAGGGCTTCTCCAACACCTGGATGCACACGGGCATGCTGCTGGTAGACGGCGAGAAGATGTCCAAGTCGCTCGGCAACTTCTTTACGCTGGCCGAGGTGCTCGAGCAACACTCCGCTGCCGCCCTGCGTCTGCTGATGCTGCAGACGAGCTATCGCTCGCCGCTCGATTTTTCTTGGGAGCGCCTGGAGGGTGCCGAGAACTCGCTCACGCGTATCGCCGGTACGGTCGAGAACCTGCGCTGGGCCGCGAACCATGCGACGGCCGATGCCGATGGGGCAGCATCCGAGGCGTTTGCCGCCAAGGCCGCCGAGACCCGCGCCACCTTTAAGGAGTGCATGGACGACGACTTTAACACCGCCGGTGCCATGGGTGCCGTCTTTGGCTTTGTGACCGAGTGCAACCAGTACCTGGAGCAGGCGGGCGACGCTGCCGATAAGGCTGCCGCTCTCGCTGCCGCTGACACGCTGGTCGAGCTGCTCGATACGTTTGGTGTTGAGCTTCCCGAGCCCAAGGTCGAGCTGCCGCTGGGCCTGCTGGGTGTTGCCGCCGGTCTGGTCGCCTACACGGGCGACGACGTGGACGAGGCCGCTGCCAAGATTCTCGAGGCCCGCGCCGAGGCCCGTGCCGCCAAGAACTGGGATCTGGCCGACGCCATCCGCGACCAGCTCAAGGACCTGGGGCTGACGATTGAGGATACAGCCGCCGGTACCCGTATTAAGACTCTCTAATCCCTGCGGGTTTCCCAAGCACCCGACCGCCCGAGCCACGGCACCTTGCCTTTCAATCGTCGGGCATGACCTCAAGGTCTATGCCCTCCTCTTTCAAGGCAATCTGCCGCACCTCGGGCGGTCGGTCTATTTGTTTCGTTTGATAGTTGTATTTAGGAGGTCGCTTTATGGCCGACAATCGCAAGCGTGCGCCTCGTGGTGGCAAACAGGCTGCTTCTGGCTCGCGTCCGATTCGCCGCAACGACCGCGCTGCCACTCCCAAGAGCCAGCGCGAGCGCTCCCAAGCCCAGGCTGCGCGTCCGCAGCGAGATCGCAACCGCGACAACGTTCAGGTCCCCAAGGGCGAGTTTATCGAAGGTCGTCGTGCTGCCGCCGAGGCGCTGCGTACCGGCTTTCCCGTCAAGTGCGCGCTCATCGCCGAGGGCGGGGAGCGCGATGCCGCCTTGTCGCGCCTGGTCGACGACCTCAACGCCGCGGGTGTCCGCATTAAGTATGTACCGCGCGCGCAGCTCGATGCGCTGTCGAGCCATGGCGCTCACCAGGGCATTGCGCTCGAGGTGGGCAATTTCCCCTACGCTGATGTCGCCGATATTCTCGACCGCGCGGGTGACGGACCGGCGCTCGTCGTCGTGCTCGACCATGTGACCGACGATGGCAACTTTGGTGCGATCGTGCGCTCCGCCGAGGTCGTGGGCGCCGCGGGCGTCATCATTGCCAACAAGCGCGCCGCCGGCGTGACCGTGGGCAGCTACAAGACTTCTGCCGGCGCCGTCATGCATCTGCCCATCGCACAGGTGCCCAACATTGCCCGTGCGCTCGATGATCTCAAGGCCGCCGGCTTTTGGGTGGGTGGCGCTTCCGAGCACGCCGAGGGCAGCTGCTGGGATGCTCCCTTCGAGGGCCGCGTTGCGCTCGTCATGGGCTCCGAGGGCGACGGCATCTCGCGCCTGGTGCTCGAGAAATGCGACTTTTTGACCAAGCTTCCCCAGCGCGGCATGACCGAGAGTCTCAACGTGGCCCAGGCGACCACCGCGCTGTGCTTTGAGTGGCTGCGCCGCAATGCCGGCGAGCTCATGGGGGAGGAGTAGCGCATGTCCAAGAAGAACCGCGCCAAGTCCAAGGCCAAGCGCTTTGGCGAGGGCTCGGCCAAGCCGATTGTTTCGGCCGCGACCTATGGCGTGGGCGGCAATGCGTTTGCGCAGGCCATCGCCGATCCGGTCTCGACGGTGCACTCCAATAAGCCCGAGCTGCTGGTGGTCGACGGCTACAACGTGATTCACTGCACGCCGCGCTACGAAAAGCTCGTCTACGACCATTCCGACGATCCGTATTCCAGCGACGTCCACGACATGGCGCGCACTGCGCTCATCAACGATGTTGCGGCGTTTGCCCAGGGTCGCTACGAGGCCGTGATCGTGTTCGACGGTGCGGGCAATATCTCCAGCGAGCGCCCCAACCTGCCGGCCCGTGGCGTGCGTATCGAGTTTTCGCCGACGGGCGTCTCTGCCGATACCGTGGTGCAGAAGCTCTGCATCGAGGCGCGCGAGGAAGGTCGCGCGTGCTCCGTGGTGTCGAGCGACGGCACGATCCAGGCCGTCGTCATGGGCAAGGGCGTCACGCGCATCTCGAGCCGCATGCTGGTGGACGAGATCAAGCAGATCGATAACGACGTTCACGAGGCAGAGGAAGCCCCGCAGATCAAGATGACTTTGGGCAGCCGCCTGAGCCCCGAGGCCCTGGCCAAGCTCAAGGCCCTTCGCGGGAGGTAGGGGAGCTGACGGTGCGACGCTGTCTCGCTAACTCCATTCAGCGATGTCGATCATTCTACGGAGGCGCCATGTAAGCGCCTCTTTTAGATAAGGCAGTCTCGCTGTAAGAGCGTCGTTTTTGGATAGGATTTCGATTGCCTCGTCAACGAAGCCTTCGAGTTTGTCGCCGTCAAACCAGCCCATGTCTTCGACGAGCAACATTTGTTTGGCGGGGCTCGAATGAAATTGTGCACTGGTAAAACTGTGCTCTCCCGCCTCAAGCTCCTCTAGAGATATGTTGCACCAGAGCGATGAGCCTGAATCGAAGATGGGGGCAGGTCTGCAGGTTAGCGTGTTGACGTTTCGCACAAGGCCAAAGTTACGCCAATGGCGGTCATAGTTGGCGATGATGTCGTCGCATACGATCATGCGGTCAAGGGCGTCTTTTATATCTGTCGCTCCAAGCTCCTCGCAGTTTGCTACATACCGTTCGCAATCGGTTAGTCGCTCGTCTGCATTTGCATGCTGGTTTACATAGAACGCAGGGACATATTCTTCTTCGTCAGTTAAGAAGACATTGCATGTGCTCAAGGCAGAAGTACCCGCGCCTTCGAGCGAATAGGGTACATAATCGCAAGCGTTTAGGATGCGACGGTGAAGTGCAGTCGCCACCATCTCGTTATAGGGTTCCTGGTTTAGATGCGCACCTGCCTTGTGGAGGATTCGACGGTCACCCTCGCATGTCCAGTACTTTTGAAGATTGCCGTCCGAGGTGTTGTCGGGCTTTGCGGCAGCCGCCTTGCCCTCTGGGGCGAAGGGCGCGATGCTGAGAGAGACGTCGTCAAAAGCATTATTGAAGAAATTGATATCTTCCCACGCGAGGTCGGAGTCTTGGGGCCTAATCCAATACTGGTCGGATAAGGAGAGGCCAAGATTTCGCTGTACGAGTTCATCGGGAACATCGACTGCGGCTTCTGCAAGCAGGGAGGCTAGCCCAATGCGTGCGAGCGGGATACCGCGGCCGCGCCACCAGATGCGGAAGGAGTCGAGCGATACAGGTTTGCTGGGAGCAAATACTCCAATAGGAGCGTGGGCACGATCGACGTCGGCGCCGATGTGGGTGAAGTCTTTCCGTGATCTGCTGTAGACCAGCTGGGCCACTTCGTGCGTGCGGTTCATGAGGGTGAATGCGATCTCGCTTTTCCCATGTCCACGACGAGGCCGTCCCCCTCTTTTGGTTGCGGAGCGGAGTCGCGTGTCTACGCTGTCTTTGTCGATAAGCCACACGCCAGAAGCCTTGCGGGCAGTCAGCGCGCCGTTCCTAATGAGTTCCTGCACCCTGCGCGGGGTGACGCCGAGCAGTTCGGCTGCTTCCTTTGTAGTCAACATCGCGAAACCCTTCGCCAGAACGAATAGTTTTATCTATTCCATTGTAATTAAAACTATTCGTTCTGGCGAATAGTTTTGAGATTGAGAGCGAACTGACAGAAATGAACGGGCCTGGTACGTGTTGTTGCTGGATTTTGCATATTTGTATAACGCCGTGCGGCCTGTTGCGCCTCGTCCGCAATTCCTTTATTCTTAACAGGCTTCGCGCGAAAGTGCCAAGTGTGCCAGTGTGGCGCAACGGTAGCGCAACTGATTTGTAATCAGTGGGTTGCGGGTTCGATTCCTGTCACTGGCTCCATGAGAGTTTCGGGCTCTGTTCCCTTTTGTGGGACAGGGCCCGTTTCTTTTTAGGTGGTGTGCCGTCGGGTCAGCGGCCATTCCGTTTTCGGTTTGTCTCAATCTGTAACACCACGGTGGGTAATTCGCTTCCAACTGTTACAGATCAAGACAGAAGGTCGAGGGTCGGTCCGTTTATCTCAATCTGTAACTGCGGGGAGGAATATGTCTGCCTAACTGTTGCAGATTGAGATAAAGAAACAAGTTTTATCATGACGGTTGGGCGGCTCTCCCGAATCGCGTATGAACCTCAGTGACAGCAAACTCGGGGGCTTCCACAGGCTAAATCTGGAACGCACGGGGCTTTGTGTTGCTCTGTATACTATTAGGCAGGCGTTTCCGGTATAAGTCGCTTGTGTTGTCATCGCTTGCGCGGTGTGGATTGAAACAAGTTTTATTATGAGCAGCTGGAATCGCTCAGCCCGGTGAATTGACCGTTCACCGGGCTCATTTCGATTTAATATAACTTGAAGTTTATACTGATTGAAAAAGATGTCCGCACAACCATGTATCCTCGAATTCATTGGAGGTGGCAATGGACGTCTACTATGCTCATAGTATTGATGGTGCTGAAAAAAGCGAATGGCAAACGCTTAAAGAGCATCTTTCAAACGTATCGAAGCTAAGTGGCTTTTTCGCGGATGCTGTTGGCGCTGAACAGCTGGGGATTGCGGTTGGAGCCTTACATGATGCGGGGAAGGCCTGCCAGGCGTTTCAGCTACGCCTTGAAGGCTCACCGGCCAAGGTCGATCATTCGTCTGTGGGTGCCATCGTAGCGTATGGGAAGTTGTGTGAGGTTGGCTACCCCCTTGCTTACGCTGTGGCGGGCCACCATTCCGGCCTATCCAATGGGCTTACGAGCGAGCCGGGATTGTCTTCCCTAAGGTCGAAATTAAAGAAAACAGATCTGCTGGACGCTACCGACGCCACTGTTGTTCGGAATATGCGTAACCAGCTAGGAAAAAGTGCCGGAAAACTATCGAGGGAATTAATTGAATTCATTCAGCGTGGTTTGTCGGATTCTGGCGAGATTGACAAAGAGGGGCAATTCCAAGCTTATTTACTAACGAAGATCCTGTTTTCCTGTCTTGTCGATGCTGATTATCTCGATACAGAGCGGTTCATGGCACCCGACAATTCACATCTGCGATCGGCCACGGTTGATTCCATGGATGGACTGCTTACAAAGTACGATTCGTACATGGCACGTCTTTGCGGTGCAGCGGAGAACAATGAACTCAATGCCTGTCGTGGCTCCGTTCGAAATCAATGCATGGTGGCAGCGAAAAGCCCGCAGGGGTTCTATACGCTTCGGGTTCCTACTGGGGGAGGAAAGACTCTCTCGGTTGTGGGTTTTGCGCTTGCGCACGCCAAGAGGCACGGTCTGCAACGCATCGTCATTGCGCTTCCGTATACAAACCTAATTGAACAGACAGCAGATGTGCTGCGTGATGTTTTTGGCGCCCAGAATGTACTAGAGCACCATTCAAATTACGATTTCGAGGCTGTTGATCCAGAACGCGCTCAGCACGAAAAGCTTGCAACACAAAACTGGGATGCGCCCATCATTGTTACGACGAATGTCCAGCTGTTTGAATCTCTATTTTCAAATAAACCCGGCAAGAGCAGGAAAGTGCACAATATCGCAAAGAGCGTCCTGGTCCTCGACGAAGCGCAGTCACTTCCCGATGGAGTGCTCAAGCCGACGCTGGCGATGCTTGAAATGCTTGTTCGTTCTTGTGGCGTAACTTGTGTGCTCTGTACGGCAACGCAGCCGTACTTCAAAGATGTCTGGCCTTTTAAAGAAACTCCCCAAGAGATCGTTACAGACAGAGCTGGCTTTAATGAGGTGTTCGGCGATAGAACATACTTTAATAATCTCGGGATATTGACTATGGACCAGCTGTGCGATCGGCTTGCTTCTGAAAAACAGGCGCTCTGTATTGTCGGAAACAAGACGGAGGCTCGGGAACTTTATCGTGGTGTGGCACAGCGTCTTGAGGGTGGTGTCGCGGGGGAGTCGTGCTTCTGCCTGTCGACAAACAAGACACCTGATCATCGCATGCGCGATCTTAAAAAAATAAAGGCGCTGCTGGCAGCGAATAGACCGTGTCATGTGATGTCCACGCAGCTTATCGAAGCGGGAGTCGATATTGACTTTCCGGTTGTTTACCGCGAGCTTGCGGGAGTTGATTCTCTGTTCCAGGCTGCGGGGCGATGCAATCGCGAGGGGTCGATTAAAGAGCCGGCTCCTGTCTATATCTTCGAGTGCTTAAAAGAAGATGGAACACTATTCGGAACAACCTCCTGGCTTGCAAAGCAAAGGGAGACTACGCGGGCGATTCTTCGGGAGAGGGACGGAGTCATTGATTCCGGTGCCATAGAGCCGTTCTTTAAGATGCGCTACTCGAGTGATGAGGAACTGGATGCTTATCAAATTTTGAGCATGATTTGTTGCAATGCAGATTTGGAATCATCGTTAGAAATAATGCCGTTTGCAACAATCGCAGAGAAATACCGGTTCATGCCAGATGAGTCTCTTCCTGTATTTGTGCGCTGGGGCGACGAAGCGGAAAGACTATATCAAGACATGCTAAATGTACTCGAGCCGGGTGCATTGGCACGGCCCGCCCAACGATTCAGCTTGAGTCTGAGAGAAAGGGAGATTAGAGATCTTGAGCAAGCGGGATATATCGAAGAATTGGCGCCGTTCAAGATTCTTAATGCTTGTGATGGATGCCGGATCGTCTACGACGACAAGGTGGGTTATCGATTTGGAGAGGAGGAGCTCTTGACGCTCGTTGGCTAGAGGATTGAAGGGAGGACAAAAATGGGATTTGGAATCAAGGTGCTTATTAGTGGAGATCGAGCATGTTTTACGCGCCCCGAGATGAAGACTGAGCGCGTAAGCTATGACGTCATAACGCCGTCTGCTGCACGAGGAATACTTGAGGCTGTCTATTGGAAGCCGGCAATCGCTTGGAAGATTGACAGTATCCAGGTCGTGAACGAAATACGTTTTGACACATTTAGGCGCAATGAACTGGCGAGCAAGCTGAGTTATCAAAACGCAAAGGCTGCCTATTCAAAAAACGTGCCTGTATATGTAGACGTAATGGCTGATCGCCAGCAGCGGGCCACCATGTATCTCAAGGATGTTGCGTACATCGTCACGGCCCATTTTGAAATGACAGCGCGAGCGGGTGAATCTGACACGCCCGAAAAACACTACAACATTGCGTTGCGAAGGCTTCGAAAGGGACAGTGTTTCAATCAGCCCTATTTGGGATGCAGAGAGTTTCCGGCTACGGTGTCGCTTGTCGAAGACGGATCTGTCGAGTCGTACTACCAAGACATTGACCGGTTCGACCTGGGATTCATGCTGTATGACATCGATTTTAAAAACAGCATGGAGCCGATGTTCTATCGGGCTGTTATGAAAAATGGCGTCATCGATACTTCACGGCAGGAGGTGAAGCGATGATTCTGCAAGAACTGGCTAATCTTTATGATCGATTGGCTGCTGATCCGGAAATCAAGATTCCAGGGATGGGATGGAGTGTCGAAAACGTTTCGTATCGTATTCGAATTGATGACAGTGGACGTACGACGGGCGTAATTCCGTATGTAGTCGGAGAAGGCAAGGAACAAAGGCGGTTTGTTAAACGGATTGTGCCCGAACATGCATCAAGGACCTCGGGAATTCAACCGTTTTTTCTGTGTGATAACGGCTGTTATTTGTTTTGCCTGGGCAAGACGAGAGGCGAGGAAAAGTTTAGCGCCTCTGCCGCATTGCATAAAAAGGTGCTTGCGGAGTCTAATAATCCCGCAGCACGAGCGATGCTCGCTTTCTTTGATCGGGGGCCTCAGGCGTATGAGTTGTCGAGCGATGATGCCGGTGTAATTGCAAGCACTTTTGTTGTTTTTGAATATGCGCCAGAAAACAAGCTTATTCATGAAATGCCAGATATAGCGCGTTTATGGGACCTGTATAGAGCTGCGACGGCAAGCGCGGACGCGATCAAAGGACAGTGTGCCATTACGGGAGAGCATGGTTTCATCGCCAGATTGTATCCTCAAGTTACGGGGTTTCCCGGCGCTCAGTCTGCGGGAGCGAGCTTGGTGTCCTTTAATTGCTCGGCTTTTGAGTCTTATGGGAAGCGCGGCACCTATAACGCTTCGATTTCAGAGACTGCGGCATTCAAGTCGGGAACTGCGCTTAGGTATCTTTCAAAAGATGATAGCCATCGAGTGAGCATCGGTGACACACTCTTTATCTGTTGGACTGATGGGCCAACACTGCGGCCGACTGGTGTGATAACTGCGCTTTTGGGCTTTAAACAAGAACGCAACGGATCGCGTGCTGAGGACGCACGGACACTTGACCAAGTGCGCGGAGATCTCCGGTCGATACGTCAGGGATATGCCCCGATGCCTTCTGTGCCGTCGACAAAGTTTTATATGGTCGGTGTGGCACCAAACGCAGCGCGACTATCGATTAGGTATTTCAAGGTTGAATCCTATGGAAAACTCGCCGAAAACCTAATTCAGTATTTGAACGATATCGAGATGGTCGATGTTAAGCCCGCCTCGCTAAAAAACCTGCTTCGACAAATAGCACCACTGGGGGAGGGCGCGGCCATTCCTTCGACATTGTTGCATGGCTGTTTTGACGCAATGCTGGGCGGAAGTCTCTTCCCTAGGGCTTTACAAGCTTCTGTGCTAACGCGTATGAGGGCAGACCACGCATCGAGAAACCGTTGGGATATGGGACAGCGAGCAGCATTGCTTAAGGGCTGTCTTAACCGACAAATTAGAAAGAAAAGCGCGGCAGGAGAAAAGGAGTACACGGTGTCACTTGATAGGGAAAACGCTAACCAGGGTTACGTGCTCGGTAGATTATTTGCCGTTATTGAGCGGGCGCAACGAGTCGCTTTGGGGGATGGCGTCAATGCAACCGTTCGCGATAAGTACATTGGGGCAGCATCGACAACGCCGACGCGTGTTTTTCCGCGGCTGCTGGCCAATTGTCAAAACCATCTTTCAAAAATCGAAAAAATGCCCGGAAAGCGAGGTATGGCCGTGGGCATTCAAAAAGATCTTGATGAGATTGTTGGCAAATTGAACGGCAACGATGGATTGTTTCCACGGACGCTTGGCATGAATGACCAAGGAGCCTTTTTTATCGGCTATTACCAGCAGAGGCAGAGCAGTTTTGTGCGCAAGGAGCCCAAAGAGCACGAAGTGGTTTCATCGGTTGAGGAATAGTGCAACGTTATCTTTAGAGGAAAGGAACAATCCATGTCAGAGCCAATCAAGAATCGCTATGAGTTCACGCTTTTCTTCGACGTGAAAAACGGCAATCCTAATGGCGATCCCGATGCAGGAAATCTTCCTCGTCTTGATCCGGAGACCAGCAGGGGCATAGTTTCGGATGTGTGCATCAAGCGCAAGATTCGCAACTATGTCGAACTGGTTGCTGATCAAGGTGAGGATTGGTCGGTCTCTGGAGAACATCGCTTTTATGTCTATGTGAAAGAGGGCGCGGTCCTTAACGAGCAAAATGAGCTCGCCTACCAGCATAACGATATGAAGCCGCAATCCAAGAAATTGCCCAAGGCGATGGAAGACCGGCTCAAAGTGACACAGTTCATGACGGACAACTTTTATGACATTCGTACGTTTGGAGCTGTAATGACGACAGAGGTTAACTGCGGTCAAGTGCGAGGGCCGGTGCAGTTTTGTTTTGCCGAGTCGGTTGATCCAGTCCTTCCGCTCGAAATGAGCATCACGCGTATGGCGGTCACCAATGCAAAAGATGCCGAGAAGGAAAGGACGATGGGACGCAAGCAGTACATTCCGTATGGTTTGTATCGCATGGACGGATTTGTCTCGGCGTCATTGGCCGAAAAGACCGGGTTTGATCAAGACGACCTCGACTTGCTGTTTGAGGCCCTCATGAATATGTTCGAGAACGATCACAGCGCGGCACGAGGGCTTATGTCTTCCCGTAAGCTCATCGTATTTAAGCACGAGAGCAAGCTTGGCAACGCGCCGGCCCATGTGTTGTTTGATGCCGTTAAGGCCAAGCGTGTGATTCCTGAGGGCCAGGAAGCCCGCTCTTATGCCGACTATCAGATTGAAGTCGGAGAAATGCCCGAGGGGGTTACGGCAGACATTATTGAGTATATTCCCCCGCGAGCATAACTATGTTTGGTGATGATGACCTGCTGGCGCTTTCTGGGCTACAGCATATTGCATACTGTGAGCGTCAGTGGGCTCTGATCCATCTTGAGCAGGAGTGGTCTGATAGCTTCGATACGGTTCGAGGGGATCTGTTTCACGCTCGTGCTGACACTAAGGGATATTCAACGCTGCGGGGTTTTCGTTGCGAGCGAAGGGTCAGGCTTGTTAGCCATTCTTTAGGAATCTATGGCATAGCCGATATTGTCGAATACAGGCTCGGTGCTGAAGGCGGTTCTGTTCGTCCGGTTGAATACAAGGTAGGTAAGCCAAAAATCGAAGATTGGGACCGGATCCAAGTGGCGGCACAGGCAATGTGCCTCGAGGAAATGCTGGGCCTTTCAATCGATGAGGGGTATCTGTTCTATGGTGAAACACGACGAAGAGAAAAAGTTGGCATTGATTTCGCTTTAAAGCAAAGAGTCAAACAGCTGTGCCAAAGAATGCGCTCGTTGTTTGAGCAACGGAAAACCCCGCTGCCGCTTAGAAGCCATAAGTGCCGAAGGTGCTCTTTGGTGGATAAATGCCTTCCAGATATCTGCGGCGTTGACGCTCGTGACTATTTGAAGCGGATGGGTCTGGAGTTGTGAGGGGAACGGAAGATGAAAAAGCTGCTCAACACGCTTTACGTTACGAACAAGGATGCCTATGTCTGCAAGAAGGACGACAACGCATGTGTTCGAGTTGACGGCAAGGACGTGTTAAGGGTTCCTCTTCATCTGCTCGAGGGCGTTGTTCTATTTAACTATGCGGGTGCGAGTGCTCCACTTTTGTATGCGTGTGCCGCGAGGGGCATCTCGGTGTCTGTTCTCGATGAGAAGGGGAGATTCGCCGCCCGAGTTGAGGGTCCGGTGTCGGGGAACGTGCTTTTGAGAAAAGCTCAATATGAGGTGGCGGCGGACCCGACCCGATCGCTCGTGCTGGCTAAACGATTCATGGCGGCGAAGTTTTATAATTCACGCGCGGTATTGCTGCGACATAAGCGAGAGCACCCCGAGAACGGAGATGGTCTCTCAAATGCGATTGATACGTTTTCCAATGGATTGGAAACGCTGGGCTCTGTAGCGTCGCGTGAGGAACTGCTAGGTGTGGAAGGGGATGCCGCCCACGGCTATTTCGATTCGTTTCCCTCGTTAATTAGGGATAAAGAGGTCCGTGTCGAATTTGTTGGCAGAAATAGAAGGCCGCCAAAAGATCCCGTCAATGCATCACTATCGTTTTTCTACACCCTGGCATCTCGTGAGATAGCTACGGCGTGCGAGTCCGTTGGCCTTGATCCTCAGATGGGTTTCTACCATCAGCCGAGGCCGGGAAGGGCGAGTCTGGCACTTGATGTGCTTGAGGAGTTTCGCGCTCCTCTGATTGACCGATTTGTAGTAGCGCTATTCAATCGCGGACAACTGAATAAGACAGATTTTGAGTTCGATGCTGGCGGAGGTTGCTTCTTTAGCGATGCGGCGCTTAAGCGCGTTCTGGATGCTTGGCAAAAAAGGAAGCAAGAAGAAATCAAACATCCTTTCCTGGATGAAAAGGTCAAAATTGGACTGCTTCCGTTTGTCCAAGCGCAGTTGCTCTCGCGTTATTTGCGTGGGGATATGAATGACTATCCCGCTTTTTGTTGGAGATAGCCATGTACGTTTTGGTTTCCTACGACGTCTCGACATCGGATTACTCGGGCGCCTCTCGGCTTAGGCGCGTGTCTAAAATATGCTTGCGCTATGGTCAGCGCGTTCAGTGCTCCGTGTTTGAGTGCATGGTGGATTCCGGGCAGCTTGAAAAAATGAAAAGCGAGCTCCGGTCTGTTATTGATGAGTCAAAAGATAGCCTGCGCGTATATAACCTCGGGAAGAATTGGCAAAGAAAGGTGGAGCATTTTGGTGCGAAGAAACCTTATGACCCTGAGGCTTCGCTAATTGTCTAGCTCGATGCCGCGCGAATGGTAAGTGATGTTGATTTATTACGATGTTCGCGCGCGTTCCTTGACAACAGAATTGAGGAACCGCAGGTCGCGTAATCTTCGTTAGCTTTGTTGCGGCTTGGATGTAAGATTGCTTTGTCGAATAGTTGGTATTTGTCCAGTTAGGAGACAGTCGCGCCCCACGCGGGCGCGTGGATTGAAACAACCCCGATGACGTGCCCGACCTCATCGCGGTCGCGTCGCGCCCCACGCGGGCGCGTGGATTGAAACTACCGCTCCATGCTCCACAACGGCAACCACCAGGTCGCGCCCCACGCGGGCGCGTGGATTGAAACATCTCGACCGCTTCGTCCGTGATGAGCCCCGATGGTCGCGCCCCACGCGGGCGCGTGGATTGAAACAAGCTGAACGGCCTCATGCGCGGAGACGACGCGGGTCGCGCCCCACGCGGGCGCGTGGATTGAAACAAGTACCTCTGGCGTTGGGCGTACAAGGGCAATGGTCGCGCCCCACGCGGGCGCGTGGATTGAAACCTGCCAGATCCGAGCAGAGGTGCCGACTACCAGGTCGCGCCCCACGCGGGCGCGTGGATTGAAACACCACGTTCCTCGCGGTCGTCACGCGCCACTACTTGTCGCGCCCCACGCGGGCGCGTGGATTGAAACCCTAAATACTGTATGTGTAGCGGTGGAACTGTTGTCGCGCCCCACGCGGGCGCGTGGATTGAAACATACTTCCACTACTTGCATTGGAAACTTTATCTGGTCGCGCCCCACGCGGGCGCGTGGATTGAAACAACAAGGACGGCACGCCTCGTTGGTCCCAGGAGGTCGCGCCCCACGCGGGCGCGTGGATTGAAACCATTGCTCGAACTCCTTACGGGTCTCGTCTTTGGGTCGCGCCCCACGCGGGCGCGTGGATTGAAACAGATCGCTTGAAATCGAGTACGACAAACGGCGAAGTCGCGCCCCACGCGGGCGCGTGGATTGAAACTTGCCTAGGCTCAGCCAGTCGAGCGCCGACCAAGGTCGCGCCCCACGCGGGCGCGTGGATTGAAACATGAACTATGACGGCAAGGACGTTTACAGCCGCGAGTCGCGCCCCACGCGGGCGCGTGGATTGAAACTCGACAAGGTTAAGTCCACCATCGTCAACCAGTAGTCGCGCCCCACGCGGGCGCGTGGATTGAAACAGCTGCTTGCCGAGCTGCCGACCGCTGATGCCGCGTCGCGCCCCACGCGGGCGCGTGGATTGAAACTGCACGATGACCGGCGCCTGCTCGATGATCGTCGGGTCGCGCCCCACGCGGGCGCGTGGATTGAAACGTGCTGCCGCGACCGCCATGCATCCAGTAATGCGGTCGCGCCCCACGCGGGCGCGTGGATTGAAACAACAATGCCTGGCGCATGGTGATGACATCGCCGGGTCGCGCCCCACGCGGGCGCGTGGATTGAAACCGGTGGAACAAAGAGGAGATCGTCTGCCGCTCGAGTCGCGCCCCACGCGGGCGCGTGGATTGAAACTCCTACGCGGTGCTCGGTGTCGACGCATCGGACGTCGCGCCCCACGCGGGCGCGTGGATTGAAACTGCTTTGCGATAGCGGCAAGACCAATAGAGGGGTGTCGCGCCCCACGCGGGCGCGTGGATTGAAACCCCACGGCCCAGTTGGTGCCTTGCCCCGTGTGACGGTCGCGCCCCACGCGGGCGCGTGGATTGAAACCAGTCCGGCGACCCCAAGCAGATGGAGAGCGCCTGGTCGCGCCCCACGCGGGCGCGTGGATTGAAACGCGAAGCAGAACTACACGATGCTCGACAACCTCAAGTCGCGCCCCACGCGGGCGTGTGGATTTGCCGGTGGCGACATGGCTGGCGTGTGATATCGAAAGACGGATTAATGGGCACGCAATGGACATTCTCAACCTGTAACAATTGGGGAAATGACTGTCTAGCTGTTACAGAATGAGATAAAGGTCCGGTTCGGCCAATAAATGTCTCAATCTGTAACAGATAGGAGAGGAAAACCGTTCTTACTGTTACAGATTTAGATATATGGTTGGGTTGTTTGGTAAATGTCTCGATCTGTAACAGGTAGGAGCGGAATGGGCCTCTTGCTGTTACAGATCGAGATGAAAACGGTGAAGTCCCTGGTCTACTTGATCGAGCGAGGATTTTCGGACATACGAGGGTGGATAATCTCCCGCCTGGAGACTGAGCGTGGATAATCTGCCACTTTGGGCCCAGTGGCGCGTCAAAAGTGGGAGATTATCCACGCTCGATTTCAAACGGGAGAAGATCCACGCTCGATCGATCCAGGGAAGCCCGATCTCGACCTATATATAGGTGCAAATAAGCCGTTATCGAAGTGATATTCTGCAGGCTCACTCCACTACGCCAAAGTGTTCCCTCGGGAAATGTCACCGCTACATGCAAATTCACTGTCCTTCATATCCAAACTCAACAAAACCGCAGGTCAAAGGTATATAGATACGCCCGGCACCGTGTATCTAGAGGTTTTCGTTGACAGCCCCCAAGGTTGCATCGTATTATCTTTTTCGTTCGCGGGGGCGGCGGTCCAAAAGACCAAAGGACCTGCGAATACTTGAACGATTGGGAGTTTGCCCGAGTGGT